>NZ_JBNHGL010000247.1:0-4141 GCF_059091245.1 Arthrobacter sp. Y3225116 | reverse complement strand
CGTCGCCCCGCCGCGCTGACCGGCCCCCGCCGCTACGGCAATACCGGCCGCGGCGTCTAGACTCCGAGGGAGACGGCGCCCGCCTCCGCCGGCGGGCCAACGACACAAGGAGTATTTATATGGTTCCGGAGATCAACATTTGGGCGGTCATCGTGGCCACCCTTTCGACCCTGATCGTCGGATCTGTCTGGTACACGCCGAAGGTCTTCGGCAACTACTGGATGAGGGTCGCCAACGTCAGCCCCGGCGAAGGCAAAAGCGCCGTACGCCCGATCATCATCACGGTGATCGTCAGCCTGATCAGCGCGTGGGTGCTGGCGGGTTCGGCGGCCATCGCGCAGGACTTCTACGGCGGCAACTTCCTGTGGAACACGGTGCTGACCGCCATCATCCTCTGGGCCGGCTTCACCGCCGCCCGCTTCGCCACGCACGATGCCTTCGAGGGCCGGCCGGTCGGACTGACCGTCCTGAACATCGTGCACGAACTCGTGACCTTCCTGGTCATGGCACTGGTCATCGGCCTCTTCGGGATCAGCGGAGCCTGAGGACCGGCACCGCCCCACAAGGCAGCCGGCGGCAACCAGTGTGCCCGGGCGGGTTCATCCGGGCACCTCCTCCGGGTGGATCAGCCGGGAGCCTCAGTCCAGCAGGCTGCGCAGCACGACTGCTGCGCCGTCTTCCTCCACGGTTCCGGTGACCTCGTGGGCGACGGCCAGGACCTCCTCGGGCGCCTGTCCCATCGCGACGCCCCGGGCGGCCCAGTCCAGCATTTCGATGTCGTTGCGGCCATCGCCCATGGCGACAGTATGCGACGGCTCGACGTCCAGCTTCCGGCGCAGGGATTCCAGCGCGCTGGCTTTGGTCACGCCGTTGGCCGCGATGTCCAGCCACGCGGTCCAGCCCACCGAGTAGGTCACACCCTTGAGCCCTGCCGTGTCGATGGCTTCCTTGAACTCCTCGGGAGTGTTTTCGGCGCTGGAAACCACCACGCGCACGGCCGTGGACTCCAGCAGCGCGTCGAAGTCGACACCCCTGGCCTCGATGCCGAAGCTGGCGTCCTGGAAGCGCTCCGTGGCCAGGAAGTTGCCCTCTTCGTCCTCGAGCGCAAACTTCGCGGTCGGCAGCTTGTCCCGCATCACCCGCAAGGCCGGTCCGGGGTTGAACGTCACCCGGTCGATCACCTCGTAGCCGTCCTCCAGCGACGTGTCGATCCGAAGGGTGACACCGCCGTTGGAGCAGACGGCGTACCCCTTGGTGACGCCGATCAGCTGAATGATCGGCAGCGTTGCGTTCAGGGACCGCCCGGTGGAGACGACCACCTCGTGGCCGGCGTCGACGACGGCGCGCGCTGCTTCGCGCACGGCATCGCTCATGTGGCCGTCGTGGTTGACCAGGGTGCCGTCCACATCCAGCGCGACCAGTTTGCGGGACCCGTTCTCCACGAAATTGTGGCGCCGGGCTTCGTTTTTATCGTTTGTCATATCTTCCGTAGCAATCCGCTGGTCGTCGATGCCAGCGTTAGCCTTGTCAGCTGTAGTTGTCATGTCCCTAGTCAAACATGGGCGGCAGACACCCGGGTAGGAAATTTTCTACGGGCGAATGAAGTGCCGGTGAACGCCGCCCCCGCCGCGACGGCACCGCAGTGCCGCCGGCGGGGCGGAACGGCGCGCTAGGAGAGCACCGGGAGGACGTCCATGCCGCCCAGGTAGGGGCGCAGCGCGGCCGGCACATTCACGGAGCCGTCGGCGTTCTGGTGGTGCTCCAGGATGGCGACAATCCAGCGGGTGGTGGCCAGGGTCCCGTTCAGGGTGGCCACCGCCCTGGTGCCCTTCTTTTCGCCGTCCGCCGACGCCTGGCGTTCGCGGATGTTCAACCGGCGGGCCTGGAAGGTCGTGCAGTTGGAGGTGGACGTCAGCTCCCGGTAGGCCTCCTGGGTGGGCACCCAGGCCTCGCAGTCGAACTTGCGGGCAGCGCTCATGCCCAGGTCTCCGGCAGCGGTGTCGATGACCCGGTAGGGCAACTCCACCTTGGCCAGCATTTCTTCTTCCCAGGCGAGCAGACGGGCGTGCTCGTCGGCGGCCTCCTCGACCTGGCAGTAGATAAACATTTCCAGCTTGTTGAACTGGTGCACGCGGATGATGCCCCGGGTGTCCTTGCCGGCGGCCCCGGCCTCACGGCGGTAGCAGGAGCTCCAGCCGGCGTAACGCGTCGGCCCGGCGGACAGGTCCAGGATCTCGTCCGCGTGGTAGCCCGCGAGAGCCACCTCCGAGGTGCCCGTCAGGTACAGGTTGTCCCGTTCCAGCCGGTAGATCTCGTCGTCGTGCTCCACGTCGAAGCCGGTCCCCTGCATGGTTTCGGGGCGAACCAGGGTGGGGGTGATCATGGGGATGAAGCCGTTGGACACGGCCTGGTCCAGCGCCATGTTCATCAGGGCAATCTCCAGCCGGGCGCCCACGCCCTTGAGGAAGTAGAAGCGGGAGCCCGAAACCTTGGCCCCGCGTTCCATGTCGATGGCGCCGATCAGCTCGCCGATGGCCAGGTGGTCCTTCGGCTCGAACCCGTCCCGGGCGAAGTCGCGGGGCTCGCCGACCGTCTTGAGCACGGTGAAGTCGTCCTCGCCGCCGGCCGGAACGCCGTCTTCGATCCGGTTGGGGATGCTGCGCAGCAGCGATTCCTGCTGGTTGCGGGCGGCATCCGACGCGGCCTGGGCTTCCTTGACCGATGCCGCCAACTCCTTGACCTGCGCCAGGAGCTCTGCCTTCTCCCCGCCCGTGGCCTGGGCCACCTTCTTGCCGAAGAGATTCTGTTCGGCGCGCAGTCCCTCGTAACGGTTGATCGCTTCCCGGCGGGCCGTATCGGCGGCGATCACGGCATCGACCACCGACTCGTCGGCGCCGCGGGCGCGCTGGGAGGCACGGAAAATCTCTGGATTGGCGCGGAGTTCGTTTACATCGATCACCTGCTAAGGGTACCGAAAAAGGCTTTCCGGCCTCGATCCGCGCCCGCCGCAGCCGGTCGCGGGCCTCAATGGGCCAAAGCGGCGGGGCTGGATAGTCTATGACCAACATGACTGCCGAATGGATGCCCGCCCTCATCATCCTGCTAGCGGTGGCCGCCTTGGCGGTGGGATGGCCGGGCCTCCGCGGCATGCTGGGGCGCCGCCGGACAGCGGTGCCGGCCGCGCTTGCGCCTTCCCCGGGCCTGCCCGACCAGCGTGTGGTCTTCATCGTGAACCCGGTCAAGAACGCGGCCGCCGAGGCCCGCCGCGAGGTGGAGGCAGCCTGCGCGGCGGCCGGTTGGAGCCCGCCCTGGTGTTGGAAACCACGCCCGGGGACCCGGGCCACGGCCAAGCGAGGCGGGCCATCGCCGAGCGTGCCGACGTGGTGATCGCTGGCGGCGGGGACGGCACGATCCGGGTGGTTGCCTCGGAGTTGGCGGGCACCCAGGTGCCGATGGGGGTGCTGCCGCTGGGCACCGGCAACCTGCTGGCCCGCAATTTGGGTCTCGATCCGGCGGCCCTGCGGGCCAACATCCACGTGGCGCTGCACGGGATCATCCGCAAGATCGACACCGCCGACATCACCTTGGAGAACGAGGCGACCGGCGAACGGTCGCAGGACAGCTTCCTGGTGATCGCCGGCATCGGCGTGGATGCGGATGTCTTGGCGGACACCCGCGACGACCTGAAGCGCCGGTTCGGCTGGATGGCCTATTCGGAAGCCGGAGTCCGCCATCTTGCCGGCCAGCGCGAACGCGTCATGGTCAGCATCGACGACGGGCCGACCCGGCCCCGCCGCGTCCGCAGCATCCTGCTGGCCAACTGCGGGAAGTTGCCGGCGGGGATCGATTTCATCCCCACCGCGGAAATCGACGACGGCGAACTGGACATCGTGGTGCTCAGTCCGCGCAGCGCGATCGGCTGGTTGTGGATTGCCGCCAAGACGCTGGTGCGGCACAGCGCGCCGATTCCGGTGATCGAGTACCACCGCGGGCAGAAGGTCCGCATCACCACGCACGAACCGATGGGAAGCCAGCTCGACGGCGATCCCTCCGGGCCGGTCACGTCGCTGACCGTCCAGGTCAGGCCGCGGTCGCTGGCGGTGCGCACCGAGTCGGTCCCCTCCACCGGCAGCCACCGGGC
>NZ_JBNHGL010000246.1:0-4154 GCF_059091245.1 Arthrobacter sp. Y3225116 | reverse complement strand
CGGGCTGGCCTTCGCCGGGGAATTGCCCGGGTGCCCGCCCCGCCTCCGGTGCGGTGGGCGCGGAGGGCTGCTCCGCCGTCGTCGTTTCGGCGGGGGAGAGCGGCAGGTTTTCGATGGCCGCCAGGCTGTCCAGCGGGCTGCCGATCTGCACGGAGAGGCTCTGGCCGTCCTGCTGCACGGCGCCGGCCGGGACCAGGCCGCCGCTGTTGGCCAGGCTGTCCACGATGGCGGAAACGCCGACGCCGGCCTCCGCCATGGCATCGTCGTCCGGCACGATGGCGATGTGCCGGCCCGGGCCGCCGGAGACTTCGGCCCCGCGCACTCCGGGGATGTTCTGCAGCCGGGGCACCGTGAGCCGGTTCAGCTCGGCGCTCAGCTCGCTCAGCGTCAGGTCTGAGGAGACCGCCATGAAGACGATCGGGAAGTCATCGATGCTGCCCGCCAGCGACAGCGGCGAGACGTCGTCGGGCAGTTGCTGGCGCACGTTGGAGATGGCACGGTCCACCTGGCTGCGCGCCCGGTCCAGGTTGGTGCCGTAGACGAACGTCAGGTTGACGGTGGAGAACCCGTTGCGCGACACCGCCGAGGAGGACTCGAGGCCCTCGACGGCGGTGAGCGCGCGTTCGAGCGGTTCGCTGACCTGCTTGTCCACTACCTCCGGCGACGCGCCCGGCATGGAACTGACAACGGTGATCCGCGGGAACTCGAGCGAGGGGATGAGTTCCTGCTTCAGCGAACCCATGGTGATCACGCCGAAGACGGCCACGAAGACCGTAATCAGCGCGATCAACGCACGATTCGCCAGGGACAGCGTTGCCAGCTTGTGCATGGCTTGAAGCTTAGTTCAGCGGTCGTACGGTGCGGACGGGGATCATGCCAGTTCGAGTACCCGGTCGGTGTCGGCGGTGATTTCGGCCAGCAGCGAGGGGTTCTCGTTCAGGTTCACGCCGTAGCCGGGGATCATGTCCTTCAGCTTGGGTTCCCAGCTCTTGAACTCCAGCGGGAAGCAGCGTTCCAGCAGGCTGATCATGATCGGCGCTGCGGTGGACGCGCCGGGGGAGGCGCCGAGCAGGGCGGAGATGCTGCCGTCGGCGGACGCGATGACCTCGGTGCCGAACTGCAGGGCGCCGCCCCGCTTCGGGTCCTTCTTAATCACCTGGACACGCTGGCCGGCGGTGATCAGCTCCCACTGGTCGCCGGCAACCTCCGGGTGGAAGGCGCGCAGGGCCTCGTTCTTGCCTTCGCGGGTCTTGAGCACCTCGGTGACCAGGTACTTGACCAGGCCGAAGTTGTCCTTGGCCACGGCCAGCATGGGGACCAGGTTGCCCGGCCGCACGGACGTGGGCAGGTCCAGCAGCGAGCCGGTCTTGAGGAACTTCGGCGAGAAGCCGCCGTACGGGCCGAAGAGCAGGGAGCGCTTGCCGTTGACGAAGCGGGTGTCCAGGTGGGGCACCGACATGGGCGGGGCGCCCACGGAGGCCTGGCCGTAGACCTTGGCGTTGTGGGCGTTGATGACGGTCTCGTCCGTGCAGCGGAGGAACTGTCCGGACACCGGGAAACCGCCGTAGCCCTTGGACTCGGGGATGCCCGAGCGCTGCAGCAGGTGCAGGGCGCCGCCGCCGGCTCCGATGAACACGAAGCGGGCGTTGACCTTGGTTTTTTCGCCGGTGGCGTTGTTCCTGATCTCCAGGGTCCAGCGGCCGTCGGTGTTGCGGGAGACGTCCAGCACGCGGTGGCCGTAGTTCAGTTCCACGCCATGGGCGGTCAGGTAGCCCGCGAGCTTCCGGGTCAGGGAGCCGAAGTCCACGTCGGTGCCGCCGGCGACGCGGGATGCGGCCACGCGCTGCTGCGGATCGCGGCCTTGCATGATCAGCGGCGCCCACTCGTTGATGGCGGCGTGGTCTTCGGAGAACTCGATCTGCTCGAACAGCGGTTCCTGCTTCAGCGCTTCGTGGCGGCGCTTGAGGTAGTCCGCATGGTCATCGCCCCAGACGAAGCTCATGTGCGGCAGCGGGTTGACGAATTCCCGGGGCGACGAGATGTGGCCCTCGCGGATCATGTGCGACCAGAACTGGCGGGAGACGTTGAACTTCTCGTTGATGCCCACGGCCTTGGCGGTGGGAACCGAACCGTCCGCCGAGGCGGGCGTGTAGTTCAGCTCGCAGAGCGCGGCGTGGCCGGTGCCGGCGTTGTTCCACGGGTCCGAGGCTTCCAGGCCGACCTCGTCCAGGTTCTCGAACAGGCTGATGCTCCAGTCCGGCTGCAGCTGCTTGATGAAGGAGCCGAGGGTGGTGCTCATGATGCCGCCGCCAATCAGCGCGACGTCGACGTTCTTGGATGATCCCGAGGGAATGTTTGCAGTCAACTTCAATCTCCAATAGCAGCTGTGCCAGCAGTTAGAAGCCTAGCGCCCTGCGCCAGCGAGACTAAAATCTGCCGTCATCGATGTGACCCAACAGACAGACACGGCGGGATCGCAGCGTTACAATTTTCCGCCGGCCGCGGCCCGTCACCCACGCACAGCGCGCCGCCGCGCCGGCCCCCGCCCCACCGGGCGGCGCCGCCCCGTCAATCCTGCCCCAGCTCGATCTTGTTGTAGACCTCGTCGAGCATCGGGCTGGCCGGGTAGCTCACCACCCGGGGCCCCATGGCCAGGGCGGAGATGGGGAACGCCAGCGGCACCGCGGGGACCGCCCGCGCCAGCTGCTCGTTGATGCTGTGGTAGGCCTGCACGCGGTCTTCGCCCTCGGGGAGGGTCTTGGCACGGGCTATCTTGCTGCGGATCTGCGCGCTGTCGTAGCCGAACTCCATCGACTTGCTGCCGAAGAGCGGGCCCACAAAGTTGTCCGGGTCGCGGTAGCTGCCGCTCATGCCGGACAGGTGGAGGGCATGGCCGGTGGAGCCCTGGATCGTGTCGAGGTAGCCCTCGTCCCAGGGGATCGGCACCGGCTTGATATTGATTCCGACGGCGGTGAGCTGGCGGCTCAGCTCCGCGTACACCTTTTCGGGGGTCGGCAGGTAGGCCCGCGTGACGCCCAGCGGATAGTAGAAGGTGAGTTCGGCGCCGTCGTACCGGGCGTCGGCCAGCAGTTCGCGCGAACGCTCCGGGTTGTACGCGTAGTAGGGGATGGTCTCATTGGTCACGCCCAGGCTGCGCGGGATGAACTGCATGGCCTCCTTGGTGCCCTGCAGGAAGAAGCTGTCGATCAGCGCCTGCCGGTCGATCGCGTGGGCGATGGCCTGGCGCATGGTGATGTCGTCCAGCCCGTCGGCCGCCTGGTTCATGCCGAGGTAGACCACGGAGAACGGGTCACGCTGCAACACCTGCATGCCGGCCCGCGCCAGGTCGGCGTAAGTGGCCGGGGTGACCAGGTCGTAGCCGTCGATGTCCCCGGCTTCCAAGGCACGCAACCGCGTCATAGGATGCGGGAGCGCCTTGAACACCACGGTGCGCACGTCGCCGGCGGCACCCCAGTAGCCCGGGTAGGCGGAGAGCACCACGCGGTCCCGCTCCCAGTTGGCAAACGTGAACGGGCCGGTCCCCACCGGGGCCAGGGCGTAGCGGGATACCTTGTGGCCGCCGCGTTCCTCCGTCAGCCGGTCGGCCGCCCCGGCCTTCAGCGCCGCCGGCGAGGAGATGGCGAAGGCCGGCATGGCCAGCGATGCGACCAGGCCGGTGAATCGGCGGGTCAGGTTCAGCTGCACTTCCAGCGGGCCCAGCACCTCGCAGCTGTGGTAGAGCGATTCGTCCTCGTCCTCGGCGAAGGCGCCGAAGACCGACCGGAAGGCCAGCCCGCCTTCCACCGGCCGGGCGCCGCCGGGGAGCCGGTACCAGCGTTCGAAATTGGCGCGGACCGCTTCGGCGTCGAACGCCGTGCCGTCATGGAAGGTGACACCCGGGCGCAACCGGAAGCGGTAGGAGCGGCCGTCGTCCGCTTCGGTCCATTCGGAGGCCAGCCGCGGCGCCGGAACGCCGGTCGCCGGGTCCACCCCGACGAGTGTTTCGAGGATTTGCCGCGTCACCCGGTAGGACTCGGTATCCACGGCCAGCGCCGGATCAAGGGTCACCGGGGCGGCGGCAATGCCCATGGTGAAGGTGGTGTCCGCGGGCGAGGCCGTCGGCGGCTCGCTGGCCGGGGCGGTTGACGGGGCGG
>NZ_JBNHGL010000245.1:0-4160 GCF_059091245.1 Arthrobacter sp. Y3225116 | reverse complement strand
ACCCCGGCGGCCACCGCCGAAGCGAGCAAGACCAACCCGCCGGCCTTGACGGCCGCGGCCAGTCCCAGCAGGTAGAGCGCACGTTTGCCGGCGGCGCCCACCGGAAGCACCGGCTTCACTGTGCGGTGACGGCGTGTGCTGCGGGGATGGCGGAGGCGCTCACGCGCTTGCGGAACACCCAGTAGGTGTAGCCCTGATAGACCAGCACGGCCGGGATGCCGAACAGCGCCACCACGCTCATCACGCCCAGCGTGTAGTCCGACGACGACGCCGAACCCACCGTCAGGCTGAAGGCCTCGTCGATGGTCGAGGGCAGTACCGTGGGGAACACCGCGGTGAAGATGGTTGCCGACCCGGCGACCACGAAGGTACCCAGTCCGGCGAAGGAGAGTCCGTCCCGGCCGGCTTTGGCCAGCAGCCAGGCCGCCGCCGCGCCGAGGGCGGCCAGCAACAGCGTCGCCACCGTGACGGCCTTGCCGTGCCGCAGCACCAACACGGCGGCCCAGGCGGCCATCGGCAGCAGCGCCACCGGCAGCCAGCGCAGGACCAGTGCCTTGGCCCGCAGCCGGACCTCGCCGTCGGTCTTCAGCGCCAGGAAAGCTGCCGCGTGGACCAGGCTGAAGCCGACCACCGCCAGCCCGCCGAGCACGGCGTAGCCGTTAAACCAGGCGAACGGTCCGCCCACCCGGTCGCCGTTGGCGTTGAGCGGCAGCCCGGTGGTGGTCAGGCCGAGCATGGCCCCGACACCGAAGGCCGCGACCAACGAGCCCAGCGCGATCGCCCAGTCCCAGCACGCCCGCCACCGGTCGGTGTCCACCTTGCCGCGGTATTCGATGCCGACGGCGCGGAAGATCAGGGCCAGCAGCACGAGCACCAGCGGAAGGTACAGGCCCGAGAACAGGGCGGCGTACCACTCCGGGAAAGCCGCGAACGTGGCGGCCCCCGCGGTGACGAGCCAGACTTCGTTGCCGTCCCAGACCGGGCCGATGGTGTTGAGCAGCACGCGGCGTTCCGTGTTGTTCCGGGCGAAGCCGCGCATCATCATGCCGACGCCGAGGTCGAATCCTTCCAGGAACAGGTACCCGGTCCAAAAGAAGGCGATGACAATGAACCAGATGGTGGGCAGGGTTTCCATGAGTCGTCCTTATCGATCCGTAGGAGCCGGTTCAGTACGCGAAAGCGAGCACGTCGTCAGGGTCTTTGCCGTCTCCGCCTGTTCCGTCTCCGTCCTTGCCGCGGCCGCCGGTGCCGCCGTCCTTGTCCGGGCCGTCCGCGGACGCCGCGTGCAGCAGCTCGGGCATCGCCGCGGGTACCCCGCCGCGGCAGTAGGCAGCGAGCAGTTTCACTTCCACCACCAGCAGCGAGCCGTAGACCAAGGTGAAGGCGCTGAGCGAGAAAACCAGCTCCCCCAGCGAGACACCCGGCGACACGGCCGCGGCCGTGAACATGAAGACATTGTCGATGCCGTCGGGATCCGGATTGGGTGCCACGACGAACGGCTGGCGGCCCATTTCGGTGAAGATCCAGCCCGCCGAGTTGGCGCCGAACGGGGCCAGGATTCCGAACACGGCCAGCCGCATCAGCCACTTCGATTCGGGGACGGTGCCCTTACGTACCACCCACAGGGCGACGGCGGCGGCCGCGGCGGCCAACATGCCGAAGGTGATCATCATCCGGAAGCCCCAGTAGGTGACTTCCATGACCGGCACGTAGTCAATTTCAGTGCCGGCGCGCTCGCCGTAGATCGGGTTGTCGGGCAGGTGGGTGCCAAACCGTTCCTGGTACTCCGGCAGCAGGCTGTTGATGCCCCGGATCTCGGTGTCGAAGTCGCCGTTGGCCATGAAGGAGAGCAGTCCGGGCAGCTCCACCACGGCGACCATGTCGTCGCAGTCGTTGGATCCCAGGTCGCCGACCGTCAGGATGGAGAAGCCCGTGCCGTCGTGGCAGGCCGCCTCCGCCGCGGCCATCTTCATGGGCTGTTGCTGGAACATCAGTTTGGCCTGCAGGTCCCCGGTAATGGACACTCCGGCGAAGGAGACGACGGCGACGACGGCGCCGATCCGCAGCGAGCGGAGCCAGACCTTGTGGTCGGCCGCATCCCTGCCGCGCGCCGGGTCGGATCCGACGATCACCGTGCCGTCCGGGCCGACGGTGTCGATGCCGTCGCGGCGGCGCTTCCACAGGTGGTACCAGCTGATGCCCAGCAGGAAGCCGCCGGCAACCGAGAGTGCGCCGAAGATCGTGTGCGGGAAGGCCACCAGCAGCGTGTTGTTGGTCAGCACGGCCCAGACGTCCACCATGACCGGCCGACCGTCGATCATTTCGACGCCGACCGGGTGCTGCATCCAGGAGTTGGCGGCCAGGATGAAGTAGGCCGAAGCGATGGTGGCCAGCGAGGCACACCAGATGCTGAGCAGGTGCACGGCCTTGGGCAGCCGGCCCCAGCCGAAAATCCACAGTCCCAGGAAGATGGACTCCACGAAGAACGCGAGCAGCGCCTCCATGGCCAGCGGCGCGCCGAAGACGTCGCCGACGAAGCGGCTGTACTCGCTCCAGGCCATGCCGAACTGGAATTCCTGGACCAGGCCGGTGGCCACGCCCATGATGAAGTTGATCAGGAACAGCTTGCCCCAGAACTTGGTCATCCGCAGGTACTGGTCCTTGCCGGTGCGGTACCAGGCCGTGTGCATGATCGCGACGAGCAGCCCCAGGCCGATGGTCAGCGGCACCATGAGGAAGTGGTAGACAGTGGTGATACCGAACTGCCACCGCGCGATTTCAAGTGCTTCCATTGCCACTGCCTCCCGGACTGACCTGGGTTCCGGACTGCGCCGGAACTCATTTCTACAAGCCGTAGAACTTAATCTTCTACGAACTGTAGAACATTTGCACGAAAGACGGTAAATTAGAGACTAAGAGCACGGTCGCGGAAAGGTTCTGCGCGCCGTAGATGCGACGTTAAGAGACGAAAAGGAACCAGATGGCTACTCTCGGAGATTTGGAACGGGCGGTCATGGACGTGCTGTGGTCCCAGAACGCCGCCGATCCGGCCGAAGGCGGACTGACCGCCAATGAGCTGCGCGACACGTTGGCGCAGGTCTCCGCGGACGGGGCGGACGGCAAGGAGTTGGCCGTCACGACGGTGCTGACGGTCCTGTCCCGGCTCGAGAAGAAGGGGCTGGTCCAGCGCGGCCGCGACATCCGCCCCCACCGCTACCGGGCGGTGACAAGCCGTGAAGAGCACACCGTGGAGCTGATGCACGAGGTCCTGGGCTCGGCCCCGGACCGCGAGGCCGTCCTGGCCCGCTTCATCGGCACGGTCAGCGACGAGGAAGCGGAAACCCTGCGCAAGATCCTCTCCTCCAACTGACCTGAATGTTCCTGGCCTCCTACCTGCTGGCCGCCATGGCGGTCATTTTGGCGTGGCCTGCGCCCATCCTGCTCTCGCGGGCACGTTGGACGGCCCGCAGTCCCGGGACGGCGCTGGTGCTCTGGCAGGCCATCGCCCTGGCCGGCGGCCTGTCCATGATCGGCGCCATGCTGACGTGGGGCTTGGAACCGCTGGGAGACCACCTGCTGGCCGGCCTCCGGGGCCTGACCGGCCTTCTGCTGGACGACAGTCCGGACACCGGCCTGGACCTGGTGCACGTGTTCGCGCTCAGTGCCGCCCTGCTGCTGACAGTGCACCTGGTCTTCACACTGCTGCTGACCTACTACAAGATCCGCAAACAGCGCGGCCGGCACCGCGACCTGCTGAATCTGCTCAGCTCCCCGTCCGAAGACTCCCCGCGCACCTTGGTGATCAACCATCCGGCGCCGGTTGCCTACTGCCTGCCCGGCGGCGGCGGATCCGTCACGGTGCTCTCGAACGGCCTGCTCGAGTTGCTCTCGCCCGACGAACTGCACGCCGTCATGACGCACGAAAAGGCGCACCTGGAACAGCGCCACGACCTGCTGCTGTGGGCCTTCGCCGCCTGGCGGGCGGCCCTGCCCTGGCTCCCCACCTCCAAGCTGGCCCGGACGGCGGTGAACGAGCTGATCGAGATGCTCGCGGACGACCATGCCCTGAAGACGTCGGCCCGCGAGACGCTGGTGCGCGCGATCGCCGTCGTCGCCGCCGGTGAGCGGCCGGCGACGGCAGGCCCGGCCGCCGGCCTGGG
>NZ_JBNHGL010000244.1:0-4169 GCF_059091245.1 Arthrobacter sp. Y3225116 | reverse complement strand
CCCGGTGAGCAGCGCCAGCCCGACCCCGGCGAGGACCGCGAACAGCGCCGAAGAGCGCCCGGAGAGGACCAGGCCCACGAAGTTCGGCTGCGGGTCCGTGCCGGCGGTCCACGGCGCAAAGATGTGGGTCGCCATCATGCCCAGCAAGGCGATGCCGCGGGCGGCATCGATCCCGGCAATCCGCGGGCGGGTGGAACCTGGGCGCATGCACCGATAATCTCACAGCCGGCGTGGCGGCGGCCGTGAGACCAGCGGCCGGCACGCGATACCGTGAGGGCATGAACAGGTTGGAGAACGCGGCTGCCGCACCCGTGGAGCGGCCATGATGGGATTTGCCGTCAACGGGGACGACGGCGTGCGGCTGGCCTTCGAGGACACCGGCACCGGGGAGCCGCTGCTGCTGGTCCATGGAACCGCCCTCTCCAAGGCCACCTGGCGGGGGCTGGGCTACCAGCGTGCCCTCAAGCCGCGGCACCGGGTGATCTCGCTGGACATGCGCGGGCACGGCCGCAGCGACAAACCGCACGACGAGGGCGCCTACACGATGGAGCGTTTCATGGGCGACGTCGAAGCGGTGCTGGACGCCTGCGGGCTGGAGAGCGTGAACTGCTTCGGCTATTCCTTCGGCGCGCGGGTAGGACTCGCGATGGCGGTTTACCGCCGGCAGCGCCTGCGTTCGCTCACCATGCTGGGCGGAACGCACCGGAGCATGGCCGGCCAGGTCGGCAAGCTCTTCTTCCCCGACTACCTGGACGCGCTGGAGACGGGCGGGATGGAAGAGTTCCTCCGCCGCTGGAACGAGCGCCGCTCCGTGCCGGTGGACGCGGCCACCCGGCAGGCCTTTTTGGCCAACGACCCGGCGGCGCTTGCCGCCTACTTCCGTGCCGGCGAAGAGCTGCCCGGCCTCGATCCCCGCCAGGTCCAGCGGATCCGCTTACCCGTCCTGCTGATCGCCGGTAGCGAGGACCACCCACGCGCCGCGGAGTCGCGCCAGGCCGCCGCTCTGCTGCCGGACGGACACTTTGCCGAGCTGCCGGGCCTGGACCACGCCGGCTGCCTCGCCGCCCAGGACCAAGTGACCGCCTTGCTGACCGGTTTCCTGGGCCGCCTCCCTGCGCCCCGCTGACACGCCCGCCGGCCCCGGGCGCTGACGGCGGGCGGGAGCCGCCGCGCGTGACGTGAAACTCTGTGTCGCGCCTTGTACGCCATTGCCGATAGGACCGACGGACACGGTAACGTTTTCCCTATGGTTGAGTCTGACGTTCGTGAGTATCCCTTTGGCACCATGGTCACCGCAATGGTCACCCCCTTTACCGAGGAGGGCGAGGTCGACTACGGGAAGGCAGCGGAACTGGCGGACAAGCTGGTCCAGGACGGATGCGACGGGCTCGTCGTCACCGGCACCACCGGCGAGACCTCGACGCTCACCGACGACGAGAACGAGGGCATGTTCCGGGCCGTCGTTGAGGCAGTGGGGGGACGGGCCAAGGTGATTGCCGGGTCCACCACCAACGACACCCGCCACTCGGTCAGTCTCTCCCGGCGCGCCGCCAGCGCCGGCGTGGACGGACTGCTCATCACCGCCCCCTATTACAACAAGCCGAGCCAGGCCGGCGTACAGGCCCACATCGAGACCATCGCTTCGGCCATCGGCCTGCCCGTCATGGTCTATGACATCCCCGGCCGCGCCGGCATCAACATCGAGACGGAAACCCTGATCCGGCTGGCCGAGCATCCACTCGTCGTCGCGCTCAAGGACGCCAAGGCGGACTACGCCGCGACCACCCGCGTCCTGGCCGCCACGGACCTCGACGTCTACGCGGGCGACGACGGCCTGACCCTGCCGCTGATGGCGGCCGGCGCGGTCGGCGTGGTCAGCGTGACCGCGCACGTGGCCACTCGCCAGTTCCGGGAGCTCGTCGACGCCGCACTGGCGGGGGACTTCGCCACCGCACGCCGGCTGCACTTCGAACTGGACCCGATCATCCGGGCGGTGATGACACACATCCAGGGTGCGGTCGCCGCCAAGCAGATCTTGAAGTGGCAGGGCGTCCTGCCCAATTCGGTGGTCCGGCTCCCGCTGGTGGAACCGACCGAGGCCGAGCTCGCGCCGATCCGCGCCGACCTGGCCGAGGCCGGCCTGGCGCTGGGGGTCTGACCGCCCGATGAGCGAATCCACCATCACCCAGTTGCGCACGCCGCCGCTGCTTGAACCGGGGACGCTCCGGATCGTTCCGCTCGGCGGGCTCGGGGAAATCGGCCGCAACATGGCGGTCTTCGAGATCGACTCCAGGCTGCTGGTGGTTGACTGCGGCGTGCTGTTCCCGGAAGAGCACCAGCCGGGGGTGGATCTGATCCTGCCGGACTTCTCGTACATCGAGGACCGGCTCGACGACGTCGTCGGTGTGGTCCTGACCCACGGGCACGAAGACCACATCGGCGCCGTCCCGTACCTGCTGCGGATGCGGCAGGACATCCCGCTGATCGGTTCCCAGCTGACCCTGGCCCTGGTCGAGGCGAAGCTGGCCGAGCACCGGATCAAACCGCAGACCCTCACCGTCGCGGAGGGCCAGGTCGAGCAGTTCGGTCCCTTCGAGTGCGAATTCGTGGCGGTCAACCACTCGATCCCGGACGCCCTGGCGGTCTTCATCCGCACCGCGGCCGGCACCGTGCTGCACACCGGCGACTTCAAGATGGACCAGTTGCCGCTGGACGGCCGGATCACGGACCTGCGCGCGTTCGCCCGGCTGGGGGAGGAGGGCGTGGATCTCTTCATGGCCGACTCCACGAACGCCGACGTCCCCGGCTTCACGACCGCCGAGAAGGAAATCGGCCCGGTGCTGGAGCGCCTGTTCGGCCAGGTGCAAAAACGCATCATCGTCGCCTCCTTCGCGTCCCACGTGCACCGCGTGCAGCAGGTGCTCGACGCCGCCGCGGCCCACGGCCGGCATGTGGCGTTCGTCGGCCGCTCGATGGTGCGGAACATGGGCATCGCCGCCAAACTGGGCTACCTGAACGTTCCCGAGGGCATCCTCGTGGACCTGAAAAACGTTGAGGACTTCCCGGACGACCGGATCGTGCTGATGTCCACCGGATCGCAAGGTGAGCCGATGGCGGCGCTGTCGCGGATGGCCAACGGCGACCACCGCGTGCAGGTCGGCGCCGGAGACACCGTGATCCTGGCGTCGTCGTTGATCCCGGGCAACGAGAACGCCGTCTTCCGGGTGATCAACGGCCTGCTCAAGCTTGGCGCCGACGTCATCCACAAGGGCAACGCCAAGGTCCACGTGTCCGGCCACGCCGCGGCCGGGGAGCTGCTGTACTGCTACAACATCCTGCGGCCCAAAAACGCCCTGCCGGTGCACGGCGAGACCCGCCACCTGATCGCGAACGGGCGGCTGGCCGAGCAAACCGGCGTGCCCGCCGGGAACGTGCTGCTCGCGGACGACGGATCGGTGGTCGACCTGAAGGACGGCACGGCCCGGATTGTCGGCCAGGTCGAATGCGGCTACGTGTATGTGGACGGATCCAGCATCGGTGAAATCACCGACGCCGACCTCAAGGACCGCCGGATCCTGGGCGAGGAGGGCTTCATCTCCGTCATCACAGTGGTGAACCGCAGCACCGGCCAGATCGTCTCCGGTCCCGAAATCCATGCGCGCGGGTTCGCCGAGGACGATTCGGTGTTCGACGACATCAAACCCAGGATCATCGCCGCCCTCGAAGAAGCCGTGGTCAACAACATGGACCACACGACCTACCAGCTGCAGCAGGTGGTGCGCCGGGTGATCGGCACGTGGGTGAACAAACGGCACCGCCGCCGGCCGATGATCGTTCCCGTGGTCCTGGAGGCCTGATCCCGCACCCGGCGCAGCCGATCCGCACGCGCCAAATCCCGCGGATCACGCCGGGCAGCCGGTAACCTAGCCACTATGGCGACTCGTACTTCCCCTGCCCGAAAAGGCACCCAGCAGTCGCGCGGTAAGGCTACAGGCACCACTGCGCGCTCCTCCTCGGGGCGTTCCAGCAAGACCAAGGTGCTCGAGGTGCAGCCCCAGGAAGAGCAACTGCCGCTGCTGGCCCGGCTGATCCAGGGGCTGTGGATGGCCGTGGCGCGTCCGGTGGCCGCGGGCGTCCGGAAGCTGGGCCCCGATGTGCGGCCCGACCCC
>NZ_JBNHGL010000243.1:0-4246 GCF_059091245.1 Arthrobacter sp. Y3225116 | reverse complement strand
CCTCGCTGGGCCCGGTCTTGGACAGGCCGAGCCGGACGACGCCTAGGACGATGTGGGTGGCGGGCTTGATGAGGACGCGCAGCGGCAGGGGAGTGGTCGGGCGCAGCCCCAGCAGGCGGCGGTGCTCCTCGGGAAGCGTTTCGACGGCGGCGGCGAACAGGATGCGGTACCCCAGTCGTTGCGAGCGGGGCAGCGGCGGCCGCCTGACAAACGCGACCGTCTCCTCCATGGCGGGCGACGCGGCGAGTTCCGGTTCAAAGCTGGCCAGTTGGGCGCGCAGTTCCGCGTAAGTGCGGGGCGGGTCCGAGACGTGCATGAGCTCGCCGGCCTTGGCCCATTCGGCCACATAGCGGTCCGGACCACCCGGGAACCGTCGGCCGTAAGCGAGGTGCGCGGTGACGAAGGCGTCCGTGAAGGTCAGATGCACCCAGCGCAGCAGACGGGGATCGTTGGCGTAGTACGGCTGCTGACCGCCGGCGGAGTCGGTGTAGGTGCCGCGGACGCGTTCATGCAGGCGCAGGACCATGTCGCAGGCTGAGCGCGCCGCCGCGGTGTCGCCGTATGTGACAGTGAAGATCCACCGGATGGTGTTGGCCAGGCGCCCCAGCGGATCATCGCGGTAGGCGGAGAAGTCATGCACGCCGGCCAGCGCGCCGGGATGCAGCGTTTGCGTGAGCAGGGAACGGATCCCGGCAACCAGCGTGGGCATCGAGCCGTGAACCGCCCAGACGGCCGAATCGGGCGCGAAATAGCCCGCGTCGTCGCCGTTCTCCAGGTCCAGCTCCCACTGCGGGATTGTGTCGCTCTGCCCGGAAAACGTGCCCCGCAGCTCGTCTCGCCAGCGGGTCAGGATGTTGCTCACACAGCCCATTATGGGCGAGCGGGAACGGCCGCGCACTGGGGTAGACAGAGCCTGCACCGAGAAGAATGGTGTGTGCAACGTAGAAGGTCGCACACACCATGGGCTCGTGGGCTCGGAAGCCCCGGAGCGTCGGACCCTGGACCAGGAAGCCCTGGCATCCGGACCTGAAGGCTCACACCCCCAGACCCGGAAACCCCGGACCCCGCGACCTACCGCGCCTACTTCTTGGCGAGCAGCTCCGGGTAGAACTTCTCGGTCACGTCCGGGTGGGCACGCAGCCGTCCCTTGAGCATGTTGGCGCCGAAGCTGGAGAGCATCGGGTTGGTGGGGTCGTCGGTGCGGCCGCGGGAGCTGGCCTTGAGCTCGTCCGGCAGCGGCACCGGGTCGATCACGGCGTCCAGGCGCGGCGACCAGAAGAACGGCACCGAGTAGCGGTCCACGCCGGGCGGCGGAGCCTGCACGCGGTGGACGGTGGCGGTGATGTAGCCGTCGGTGGCCACCTCGAGCATTTCGCCGAGGTTCACCACCAGGGCGCCCTCGATCGGCTCGACCGGCAGCCACTCGTCGGACTCCGGCGGCCGCACCTCGAGCCCGCCGACCATGTCCTGCAGCAGCAGGGTGACGAAGCCGTAGTCGGCATGCACGCCCACGCCCTGGTCGCCGGCTTCCTCCACCACGCCGCCGACGTAGTGCACCAGCTTGCCCATCCAGTGCGGGGTGTCGGCGAACGGCTCGTCGAAGTAGTCTTCCGGCAGGCCCAGCCCGACGCCGATGGCCGAGAGCAGGTCGTGGCCCACCGTTGACATCAGCTCGGCCCACGCCATGGCCTTCTCGCGCAGGTCCGGCTGCACGGCATCCGGCCACTGGTTCGGGCCGCGGAGCAGCCAGTACTTCTGGTCCTCCGGGTAGTCTGCCACGGGCTCGCTCTCCGGCGAGTAGTCCAGCTGCTCGCGGGCGTCGGCGCGGCCCTGGGTCCGCTCGGTGCCCATCCGCGTGTAGCCGCGGAAATGCGGGGAGTTGCGGTTGTCCAGCTTCAGCCGCTCTTCCAGCGGCAGCTCGAAGAAACGCTTGATCGCGTCGAAGAGCTCCGCCACCTGGCCCTCGGCAGCGCCGTAGCCGGTGATCTGGAAGAACCCGACCCGGTGCGCGGCGTCGCGCAGCTGGTCGATGAAGTCCGGGTTGAAGCTGCCGTCCGCCAACCGGGCGTTGCTCATGTCGAGTACTGGAATGCTCCCCTGAAGTGCGTTCATGGAAGGCAGACTAGCACCGGGCCCGGAGTCAATTGTTACGGACGTTACGTTTTGCTGCGGCGGCACAGTTTCGCTTGACTCGCGGCCGGAATCGGCGTGGAATGCGCCCCGTATTTCCCCGTATTACGGCCCGACGGCGGGGCGGCCGGCTCGGGAAGCCCCTACAACGTCTGCGCGATCGCAGCCCACGTCCGCAGGAACGCCGCGCCGGCCTCTTCATGCACGGCCTTCGGGAAGCCCAGGTGGGCCGCGGTCAGCACCGGGTAGGGCTTCTGCGGGACGCCGTCGTCGGGGCGGACATCCACGTGCAGCACCGCATGCCCGTTGTGGTGCAGCAGGTCGGACATCGCGTAGTCGGTGCGGGAATCGCCCATCGTTCGCCACGCGTGCGGCACCACGCCGTCCGCGGCCAGCATTTCCAGCGCCCGCTCGGCGCCCAGGTCCTTGCCCAGCTGCACCGACTCGATGTCGGTGGCGATGATGTTCGGGTCCACCCGGTAGTCAATCCGGTCGTCGCTGTCCGGCAGGTGCTGATCCAGGCGCGTGGCACCCATGCCGAACCTGGACATCAAAGCCAGGACCTCGGCGTCGAACTTTTCCTGCACCTGGCGGTACTCCCGGTTTTCGGTCCCCACCACCTGCTCCACGGAGACCATGGCCCGCTTGGTTTCGTCGAAGAACATGTGGCTGGAGTAGCCGGAGCTGACCAACTTGCGCACCTCGGCGGCGAACTCCTGCGGCGGGGCCAGCGCATGGTCCACATGGACGGTGCCCGGGCCGGCGGCGGTGAAGCTGAACCAGACGGCGCCCTTTTCGCACACCGCGTAGCAGCGCACCCCCGGCGGCATCCCGGCGGCGAGCATCGGCTCCATCACCTGCTCGCGGATGAACTGGTCCGACCGTCCGGTGTTGAACACGATCGGCCAGCCGCGTTTGGCCATCACCAGCAGCGAGTGGATGATCTCCGACGGCACCGTGCGGGTCACCGGCGAGGAAACCGGGCCGTCGACGTCCAGCAGCAGGCCGATGGGCGGCTGGTCCGGGCGGGCAGGGAGACCGGCTGTGAGGCTCATGGTCCCAGTATGACGGGGCGGCCCGGCCGTTCGCATCCCACCAGTTTTTCCCAAGCCCGCGCGGCAAGGATGGGTGCCTACAGGTTTGGGGGATGGGAAAGCGGTAAAGCAATGACGACGCTCTATGGGGATAGCGCGGTCGTGCCGGGGCCGGACAGCAGCGCGAGCCTGCCGTCCGGTCTCTCGCGGCGTGTATTTGGAGTACTTGTTGGGGCCGGCATCGCCGGCGTGGCGGGGGGCGCGGGCCTGCTCACGGCCAGCCACCTGCGGGGCGGCAACCTAAGCCCGGGAGGCGTGGAAACGTCCTTCGGGAGCGTGCGGCTGGTGTCCGCGGAGCGCCAGCATCGGTTGGCGTACGACGGCGGTGTTCCCGCTTCGGGCACGGCGACCTCCGCTGCGGCGGGGCCGGCTGGCGGCGCTGCGGGCAGGGGGACTGCCGGGGGTGGATCCGGGCACGCCGGCCATGGCCCCATCATGGCGGCGGCCCCGCAGCCGGCGAACATGACGTGGGGCGACCACGTGCTGGTGGAGCTGGAGGTGCAGAACGCTTCGGAGGACGAGGTGCTGTTCGCCCCCGGGCAGTTGCGGCTGAGGGTCGGCGACGGCGGGCCGACGGTGACCAACCGAGACTCCGGAGAGGCCGTGGCGCTGGCAGCTTGGAGTACCGAGCGCTTCTGGATCAGCTTCCTGGTGCCGGCGGACGCGCAGCGCTTGTCGGCGGAGTTTACGGATCCGTGGCTGCACGCGGCGCCGATGCGGCTCGAACTGCCGCGGGTGGCGCTCAGGCCCGGCTGGCTGGACGAGGGCGGACATCATGGCTGAACACGTTCCGGAGCCGGACCACGGCCGCACGATTAGCGCCGCCTCGGGTAGCGCCGCCTCGGGTAGCTCTGCGTTGGGTCGCGCTGCCTCCGATAGGACAGGCGCTGAAGGAACGGAGCCCCGGCTGCCAAATGACTCCCAAGAGACAGCCAGCGTGGGGCGCTGGAACTTCCTCAAATACGGGGCCGCGGCCGGGTTCGGCGCGCTGGCCCTGGGCGGACTGGGCGGTGCGGCACCGG
>NZ_JBNHGL010000242.1:0-4249 GCF_059091245.1 Arthrobacter sp. Y3225116 | reverse complement strand
GCCGCAGGTGATCGCGCGCGGTGCCGCGGCCGCTGCCGAACGGGCGGCCGAACTGTCGCGCGAGCTGGCCTGAGCCGCGGGGGCCCTGGCTCCCCGGGACCGGCGGGCGGCCCGCTACGGGCGGGCCGCGAAACGCTCCAGCAGGTCCACGTGCCCGGAGACGATCAGCATGTCCCGGCTGGAGACCTTGGTTTCGGGCCGCGCATAGGTGAAGTCTTCGCCGGGCGACTTCACGCCCACCACCGTGACGCCGTACCTGGAGCGCACCTGCGACTCACCCAGCGTGAAGCCCTGGGTCTCCTTCGGCGGGTACATCTTGACGATGGCGAAACCGTCGTCGAACTCGATGAAGTCCAGCATCCGTCCGCCCACCAGGTGCGCGGCGCGGCGGCCGGCGTCGGCCTCCGGGTAGATGACATGGTTGGCGCCGATGCGCGAGAGGATCTTGCCGTGCGAGGGGGTGATGGCCTTGACCCAGAGGTGTTCGATGCCCAGGTCCACCAGGTTCACGGTGATCAGCACCGAGGACTCGATCGAGGTGCCGACACCGACGACGGCGGAGCTGAACTCCTGTGCGCCCAGTTGGCGCAGCGCGTCGATGTTCGTGGCGTCGGCCTCCACCACGTGGGTCAACTGCCCCGACCACTTCTGCACCAGGGTTGGATCACGTTCGATCGCCAGCACCTCGCGGCCCTGCTTGACCAGTTGTTCCGCGGTAGAGGCGCCGAAGCGGCCCAGACCGACCACCAGCACGGGCGCGTTGTGGGCGGGACGTCTGTTCGATGCGGACTTGTCAGCCAATGATGGGCCTCTCTTCGGGGTAGTGGAACAGCTGGCGGCGCTCGCGCAGCGCCAGGGCGGCGGCCAACGTGATGGTGCCGACGCGGCCGGCGAACATCAGGGCGCAGAGCACGTATTTGCCCTCGGGCGGCAGCTCGGCGCTCAGGTTGGTGCTCAGCCCGACGGTGGCGAACGCGGAAATGACCTCGAACAGCACCCGGTCCAGGCTGTCGCCGGTGAAGGCCAGCAGCAGGCCGGCGGCGACGGCCACCAACGTGGCACCCATGACGATCACCGAGATGGCCACCCGCATGGCGCCTTCGGGGATGGTCCGGCCATGGACCTTCACGTCCCGGTCGCCGCGGGCCTCGGCTGCGATGGCCAGGAACACGATCGCGATGGTCGTGACCTTGATGCCGCCTGCGGTCGAGGCGGAACCGCCGCCGGCGAACATCAGGGCATCGGAAAAGAGCATGGTGGACGGCTCAATGTTGTTCATGTCCACCAGGTTGAAGCCGAGCGAGCGGGTCATCACGGACGCGAACGTCGCGTGCAAAACCTTGTCCCAGGTGCTCATGCCGCCCAGGGTCTCCGGGTTGCTCCACTCCATGGCGCCCCAGACCAGGGCGCCTACCACCAGCAGGATCAGGGACACCTCGACCGTGAGCTTGGTGTGCAGGTTCCATTTGCTGAAGCGCCAACCGCGCTCCAGGAGCACCATGACCACCGGGAACCCGAGGCTGCCCAGGAAACCGCCGACCATCAGCGGCAGCAGGATCCACTCGTCGGTCTCGTAGGGGACCAGGCCATCGGAGTGCGGGGTGAACCCCGCATTGTTGAATGCCGAGATGGCATAGAAGATGCCGTGCCAGGCGGCCTGGGGAAAGGATTCGCCGAGCATCAGGAAACGGGGGATCAGCACCAGGGCGAGCACCACCTCGATGATCACCGAGGTGGTGATCACGATCCGCAGCAGCGCGCCGACCTCGCCCAGGCGGCCCGCGTTGCTCATGGCGGACTGGGCGATCAGCTTGCCGCGCACGCCCAGCCGCTTGCTCACCATGAGCGCCAGCAGCGAGGCCAGCGTCAGCGTGCCCAGGCCGCCGATGAAGATGCCCAGCAGGATCACGGCCTGGCCGAAGAAGGTCCAGTGGCCGGCGGTGGACACCACGGTCAGGCCCGTGACGCAGACGGCCGAGACTGCCGTGAAGAAGGCGTCGTGCAGCGGCGTGATGACCCCGTCGCGCGCCGCGGCGGGCAAGGACAGCAGCCCGGTGAAGACCAGGATCACCGCCACGTAGACGATCAGCGCCAGCCGTGCCGGGGAACTGTTGGCAACGCTGTCCACGAAGTCGCGGAGCGTGCGCAAAAGCGAGAATCGTTCGTGTTCCCGCCCGGCTAGCCATGACGGCTGCTGTCTGGTCATCCCGATCGCTTCTGTCCGGCTCCGAAATCGCTGACTTGCTCCTTGCAGTAGTAAATCATCATTTGATCGCACGGGGCGCGGGAAGAATGCGCGCGCACCGGTGCTTTCGCGTAGCCTGTCTGTGATGTCAGCGACCCCAGTTCCCGCGGTTCCCACTCTGGCGGTGTGGAGTGAATCCGTCTTGGCCTACAATTTCGGCGCGCATCATCCCATGTCCCCGATCCGGTTGGACCTGACGGCCAAGCTGGCTGACGAATTCGCCATCTTCCACCGCCCGAACGTCACGTTGGCCGCAGCCGAAATCGCCGGCGACGCGGCACTGCAGACCGTGCACGACCCGGCCTACGTGGCCGCGGTGAAGGCGGTCAGTGAAAACCCGGACGCCATTGACGACGAGCGGGGCCTGGGCACCGAAGACGATCCGGTGTTTCCGGGCATGCATACCGCCAGCGCCCGAATCGCCGGGGCTTCGCTGCAGTCCGCGGCCGCGATCCTGGACGGCTCCGCGCTGCATGCGGTCAACTTCGCCGGCGGCATGCATCACGCCGCGCGCGGCAAGGCGAGCGGGTTCTGCATCTACAACGACTGCGCCCTGGCCATCCAGCACCTGCTGGACAACGGCGTGCAGAGGGTCGCGTACGTGGATGTCGACGCACACCACGGCGACGGCGTTCAGGCGATCTTCTACAACGACCCGCGGGTGCTGACCATCTCCCTGCATGAAACCGGCACCCACCTGTTCCCGGGGACGGGCTTCGCGAACGAGAGCGGGGGCCCGGAGGCGCCGGGAAGTTCCGTCAACGTCGCCATGCCGCCCCGCTCCGGCGACGCCGCTTTCCTGCGGGCCTTCCACGCGGTGGTCCCGCAGCTGGTCAGGGCCTTCGCCCCCGAAGTGATCGTCAGCCAGCACGGCTGCGACAACCACGTCCGCGACCTGCTGAGCAGCCTCCGGCTGAGCGTGGATGCCCAGCGGCAAATGATGCTGGACACGGCCGATTTGGCGCGCGAGGTCTGCGGCGACCGCTGGATCGCCACGGGCGGCGGCGGCTACGACGTCTTCAACGTGGTGCCCCGCTCCTGGACGCACATGCTCGCCATTGTCTCCGGCCGGGCCATTCCGTTGCACAGCGAGGTACCCCAGTCCTGGCAGGACTATGTCGAGGTGCGGTACGGCCAGCAGGCGCCGCTGTACATGGGCGACGACGCCGACCTGTGGTGGCGCTCGTGGGAGGTCGGCTATGACCCCAACGACGGCGTGGACCGCACCGTGATGGCCACCCGCAAGGAAATTTTCCCCTACCACGGACTCGATCCCTGGTTCGACTAGGCGGTTGCCGGGTCGGCCCGGCCACACAGCGGGGTAGGCGGCAGTTCCCGGGCCGGGCGGCCGCGCCAGACCCCGTCGCCGTCCACCGAACCTCGGTATAACGATTCTGCCCCGCCCGGGGCCAAGACCCACGCCGGGGGTGTGCCGCGGAGCATATATGCGGTTAGGGTAATGCAATGGCCATCGATGATGTCTTTGCAGTGATTGCCGAAGGTACCCGCCGGGACATACTCGGCTCGCTCCGTGACGGCGACAAAGCGGTTGGCGAGCTGGTCGAAGAACTGGAGGTCAGCCAGCCGACCGTCTCCAAGCACCTGAAGGTGCTGCGCGAAGCCGGACTCGTCTCCATGCGCGCCCAGGGCCAGAAGCGCTACTACTCGCTGCAGACCGGGCCGCTGCAGCATGTGGCCGAATGGATCATCGGGTTCGGGGTCGATGTCCTGCCCGCGACCGAGGTGGAGCCGGTGGCGCCCGCGGTGGCAGCCGCCGTCGTCGCCCCGCAGGAACCCGGGCATGCGGTGACTGGGCGGAGCCTCGAGGTTCCGGTTCCCGCCAACCTGAGCCGGTCGCTGGGCCAGGCGGCGAACAAGGCAACGACCAAGGCCGCGGACATCTTCGCGCACCTGCCTAAACTGCCGCGCCGCCGCCGCGGCTAAGCGGCAGCCCCGGCGCCGTCGCAGGCGGCAGCCCGGCCTCGTCGCACGCAGCAGCCCGGC
>NZ_JBNHGL010000241.1:0-4256 GCF_059091245.1 Arthrobacter sp. Y3225116 | reverse complement strand
CCGCGTCCGGGCGCCTGTTGCCCGGTTCCCGGGCCGGTTCCGGACGGGCTCCCGACGGCTGCCCGTCCCCCGGCGGCGGCACGATGTGCGGACCGGAGTCCGGCTGCTGATCTGTCATGGGTCAATTCTCCAACGGGCTGAGGATCTCGTAGCGCGGGTTGTAGACGGTGGCGGTTCCTTCCACCCTGAACAGCATGCCCTCGAAGGCCAACCGGATGCCCGCCGCGATGCCGGGAACGCGGCGCTGCCCCAGCCAGATGAGCCGGACCCGCGGGTGCCCGCCGTCGCGGGACTTGCCGGGCTCCTGCTGGCCCGCGTCGGTGACGACGGCGGAAAACCGCGGCGGCTGCCCCGGCGGCGCGATGGTGATCGCCTCAACCAACCCGGTGGCGGCGACGTGGCCGCGCTCGGGCAGCCGGGCGATGGGGCTGTCCGCGGAGCGGCGATGGACGCGGGAGCGGTCAGCCAATCTCGGTGATCTCCGGGCCCCGCTCGGGCGCGGTCAGGCCGGGGTGGTGCGGCGCCGCGGGCTGCGGCTGGCCCGGGACGCCCTTGGGCATCTTGAGCTGCAGCAGGTCCTTGGGCGGCAGCGGCTGCGAGCCCCGGACCACCACGGTGGAGCGGAAGAGTTCCTCGAGGTCCGCGGCCTTGGCCCGGTCCAGCGCGGCGGGTCCGCCGATCACGCCGCGCAGAAACCAGCGCGGCCCGTCGACGCCGAGGAAGCGGGCCACCCGGAAGCCCTGCTTCCCGTCCGCGGTCTGTGCCGGCAGCTTGGCCACCACCTCGGTGCCCATCGGTCCGTCGATCTCTTGGACGGTGCCGCCCTGTGAACCCACGGAACTCGCGATCTGAGTGCGGATTTCCTTCCACAGCCCCTCGGATTTCGGCGCGGCGAATGCCTGGAGCTGCAGGTTGGAACCGGCCAGGTCCAGGGTCACCGCAACCACCCGCTTGGACTTTTCCTCGACCTCGAGCCGCAGCTGCAGGCCCTCCCGGGGACGGACCTTCAGCGCACCCAGGTCCAGGTAGCCGTTACCGGTGTCCTGCTCGGAGTCGTCGTAGGGGCCGTTGCGGCGGGGACCGCTGTCCGGCGCCGGCCGGGTGGCGTCCTCGCCAGGTGCGGCCGCGGCGGCTTCCGGCCCTTCGCCGTCGTTCTGGTTCCTCTTCTTGGAACGCCCAAATGCCATAACGTGAGATTCCTCTTCCTCCGGTCCTGCACCGGGTTGCTCAATGTCTGCGCTGAGGGGATGCCGCCTGCGGCGGGCGGGGCGCACGCTTGCGTGCCCGCACCGAGCGTGCGGAACTAACCGGCGCCGAACCCTCCGGTGGATCCGAATCCGCCGGCCCCTCGCGTCGAATCCGGGAGTTCGGCGACGCGTTCGAACGCGGCCGTCTCCACCTTCTGGATGACCAACTGCGCGATCCGGTCCCCCCGCTTGAACGTGAGCGTTTCACTGGCATCGGTATTCAGCAAGGTGACCGCTATCTCGCCCCGGTAACCGGCGTCCACCGTGCCGGGGGCGTTGACGATGGTCAGTCCGTGCTTGGCGGCCAGCCCGGAGCGCGGGTGGACCAGGGCAACATACCCGTGCGGCAGCGCCAGCGCCACGCCCGTCGGCACCAGGACACGCTCCCCCGGGGCGATCCGGAAATCGATCCGGCTCCGCAGGTCGGCCCCGGCGTCCCCCGGGTGGGCGTAGGCGGGCGGTTCCAGTCCGTCGTCGAGCATTTTCAGCTGGACCGTCAGCGTTTCAGTTGTCTGCTGCACTCGTGATCGTTTGTCCTTGCGATTGCGGATGTGGCGGCGGGAAGACTGCGGCCGCCAAGGGCCTGGCCCGCTGAGATATTCCGCACATCACTCTAGCGCGTTTTCAACCGTGGCGCCCGCGGACGGGCGGGCTTCCGGGGGCCCGCCGGGAGCAAGGTGAAATGCCTGTCAAAAGGTGAAAAGCTGAGTCCATGACACAACCCGCGACCCCTGCAGGCGGCTCCGGTCCCGCCGGCGGTCCTTCCTCCGTGACCCACTTCGATGAGCGGCTGTGGCCCAATTTCTGGGTCTGGCTCATCGCCGCCGGCACCGCCGCCGCGGTCATCGTCATGCTGGCACCGATCAGCATGACCGCGGGCATCATCGGCGCCGTCGTCGCCGCCGTCCTGCTGGCCGTCCTGCTGATCGCCTCCACGCCACGGATCCTGGTCACCGACACCATGCTGCAGGTGGGCCGCGCCCAGATCGAGCGACGCTACGTGGGGCGGGTGGAAGCGTTCACCGGCGAGGCCGCCACCGAGCAGCGCGGCCCCAAGCTGAACGGCACCGCCTACATGTGCATGCGCGGCTGGATCGATCCGGTGGTCACCATCGAAATCACCGACGAGACGGACCTGACCCCTTACTGGATCGCCTCCACGCGCCGGCCGCAGCAGCTCGCCGCGGCCCTGAACCGCCCCGCCCCGGACGCGTCCTAGCGGACCCGCGGGCAGCCCCCGGCGGCACCCTCCCCGTGTCGCCGGCGGCTACCCCTCGCAGTCCCGGCAGTAGAGCAGCCCGTCTTTCTCCTTGGCCACCTGCGACCGGTGGCGGACCAGGAAGCAGGAGGCACAGGTGAACTCGTCCTGCTGGGCCGGGAGTACGCGGACCAGCAGTTCCTCGCCGGAGAGGTCGGCGCCGGGCAGCTCGAACCCCTCGGCCGCCTCGGCCTCGTCCTCGTCGACGACGGCCGACTGCGTGTCGGTCCGCCGGTGCGACTTCAGCTCTTCAATGGACTCCTCGTGGGTCTCTTCGTCGGGCTTCCGCGGGGCGTCGTAGTCAGTGGCCATTGTCGTTTGCTCCCACTCCGGTGGTCCGGTCCAGTTTCACGTCAGACCCCCGGTTCCGGGACGCGTGCCCGTGCCTGACGATCTGTGCACAGGCTCAACGCGTTCGCCGTCGATTTTGTGCCCGTGACGCGAAGATTCTTGCCGATTTCGGTGCGCCTGCCAAACCCAGGGGTTGCAGGGCGTTCACGGCCGCCTGCGGACGGGGCGCCCGATCGGGGCGACCTTGGCCACAAACACCGCGCCACACCTGCGAAAACAATAGGAAAAGCCCGGCATGGGTGGCAGAGTTTCAGGCATAAAGTGTCGTCTGGTGGAGGGTTTTCATGCAGGATCTACGGCTGGTGGGTGTCCATGAGGATGGCGAACATCTGCTGTTGAGCGCAGGTGGGGACGACTACCGTCTGGCCATAGACGAAGCCCTGCGCACAGCGGTCTTCCGACCGACAACAACGCGCGCTCCCGGGGCCGGCGAACCGTCGGACGCCGGTATGTCCCCCCGCGAGATCCAGGCGCGCATCCGGGCGGGCGCCACGGCCGAGGAGGTCGCGGCCGAATCCGGCCTGGACCTGCAGCGGATCCGGCGCTATGAAAGCCCGGTGCTCGCCGAGCGCCACTACATCGTCGAGCAGGCCCGCAAGGTGGAAGTCGCCGGTCCGCTGCCCGGCCACGACGGCTACCGGTCGGCCTTCGGGGATGAGCCCGCCACCCTGGGAGAGATGGTGGACCACCGGATCCACGCCTTCGGTATCGACCCGGAATCGATGAACTGGAATTCTTGGCGGCGCAGCGACGGCACCTGGGAAGTTGTGGCATCCTTCACCGCGCCGGCGGCTCCCGCCACCGACTCCATCGGGGAAGAACCGCCCGCCCGTTGGGTGTTCCATGCGGCCCGCCGCACCATCCAGAACGCCAACCGGTGGGCGCAGCAGCTGAGCGAGCTCGAAACCGTGGACGGCCCGGTCCCCGGGCGCCGGCTGAAGGCCGTCACCGACCATGTCTTCGACTTCGAAGCCGACACCGCCGCGGACCCGGACCTCGAGCCGGCAGGGCAAGAGGACGACGGGCAGTCGTCCGAGTCGGAAGAGCTGCTGGACGTGCTGCGCTCCCGGCGCGGGCAGCGGCTGGGCGTCGACGAAGATGCCGACGACGCGCTGGCCCTGATGCTCACCCACGGTCCGATTCCGGCGGCCCACCCGCGCGACTCGTTCGGGGAAGCGGATGATTCCGGCGACGACCCCGGCGCGCGGCCGCGTGCCGGCTTCCCGCTGACCCTGGCCCCGGCCTACGACGACGGCGCGGTCTCTTCCCTGGAACTGGGGCATGGGATCAGCACCCACACGCACGAAATCACGCTCTCCGGCGCGCCCGGTTTCCTGCGGGACGAGCCGGCCGCGGGAACGGGCGGCGGCGTCCGCGGCGAGGACGGCGACCTTACCGGG
>NZ_JBNHGL010000240.1:0-4278 GCF_059091245.1 Arthrobacter sp. Y3225116 | reverse complement strand
CCGTGGCCGTGTCCCGGGCGACGGCTTCGCGCAGGCCGGCCACCACTGCCCGGGTCATGGCACGGCTGCACACCCCGGAGCGGGCGGACACGCCGGAGCCGGCCGGCTGGGCCCGTCCCGGGGACTGAACGAGGTCCGGCCCCGTCAGTCGATCGCGGCCATCAACTCGACGACGCGGTCCAGGAACGCGTCCACCTGGTTTTCCTCGTAGCCGTCTTTGCCCTTGGCCTCGCGGAACACGGCCCTGCGGACCACGTCGACGCTCATCGGCTGGTCGTGCTCGAAATAGCCCAGCAGTTCCACGCACAGCGCGTCGACGTCCTCCACGTTGTAGCTGACGGCGTTCCGCTTCGTCGGCCGGCGGAAGCGTTCGCCCGGGGCGCGGTGCAGGCGGGCGCGCAGCATCGCCGACACGCGGCCGATCTGGGTCAGCCAGGCCTGTTCGCCGTCCCGCTGGATCAACGCGTCGCGCTCCCGCTGGGCGAAGACGTCCTCCAGCCGGTCCAGCGCGGCGTCGACCGCCCGCGGGTCGTAGCCGCCCTTGGCCGGATCGAACGTCATGGCCCGGACATCGCGGCTGGTGATGGGAGCGTCGTCGGGTTCGGGGTTGTTGTAGTACTCCCGCGCCCGGCCCAGGAAGTCGTCCACCTGGCGTGCGTTGTAGCCGAAGTTCCGCCGGTCCACGTGGTCAAACGGGGCACTGCCCTTGCCGGCATCAATGGTTCGTCGCGCCATGGTGTCCTGTGGTTCCTGTTCCTTCAATACGTTCCGCTTGTCTACGGTGCCCAGTCTATGCGGGCCGCCGCATGGCCCCGGGTAACCGCGGCCGCGCGCCTACACGGCGCCCGGGGCCAGCAACGATGCGAGCACGAAAGCCACCGGGGCCGCGAACACGATGGAATCCAGCCGGTCCATCACCCCGCCGTGGCCCGGCAGGAAGTTGCTCATGTCCTTGATGCCAAGTTCCCTCTTGACCATCGATTCGGCCAGGTCGCCCACGGTGGAGGCGGCCACGGTGGCCACGGCCAGGACGAGCCCGAACCACCACTGCAGGTCCAGCACCAGCACCGAGCACAGGACGCCGACCAGGACGGCTCCGCCGACCGAACCGGCAAACCCTTCCCACGACTTCTTGGGGCTGATCTTCGGCGCCATCGGGTGCTTCCCGAAGAGCACCCCGATGAGGTACCCGAAGGTGTCGTTGGAGACCACCAGCAGCAGCATGGTGGCCACCTTCAGGGCGCCGGACTCCTCCAGCAGCAACAGCAGCGAGAAGCTGATGAAAAAGGGTACCCAGCAGAGGATGAAGGTCCCGCTGAGCACGCTGCTGACCGCGCCGTCGGTACTGTCCAGGCACTTCCAGACCATCAGGGCGACGCAGGAGGCCACCAGGGCGAAGGCCAGCCCCTCCGGCCCGCCGTAATAGGCGGCCACGGGCATCGCGAGGGCACCCGCGAACAGCGGCGGCAGCGGCACCTTGATGTTCTTGACCGTCAGGGCGCGGGAAACCTCCCACACGCCCACGGCCGAGAACCCGGCCACCAGCAGCACGAAGGCATCGGGCAGGAGGAAAAGGCCCACCAGGACAACGATGAGCAGCGAGAGTCCGACGACGATGGCTGCCGGCAGATTGCGCCCGGCACGGGAAGGCTTGGCGGCGGCACGCAGCGCCCGCCGTCCGGGTTCTGCCGGCCGCTGTCCCGGACCAGCCGCCGGAGCCGGCGTATCGCCAGCCATGGGTTGAGGCTGGTCCGTACTCATCAGACCTCGAGCAGCTCGGCTTCCTTGCGCTTGAGGAGCTCGTCCACGTTGTCGGTGTGCGACTTGGTCCTGGCGTCCAGTTCCTTTTCGGCCCGGTTGCCTTCGTCCTCGCCAACCTCGCCGTCCTTGACCAGCTTGCCGATGGTGTCCATCGCCTTGCGGCGGATGTTGCGAATGGAGACCTTCGCGTCTTCGGCCTTGCCCCGCACGACCTTGACGTACTCCTTGCGGCGTTCCTGGGTCAGTTCCGGCAGGACAACGCGGATCACCACGCCGTCGTTGGCCGGGTTGGCGCCCACATCCGAATCGCGCAGGGCCTTCTCGATGTCGTTCAGCGCCGACTTGTCGTACGGCGTGATCAGCAGGGTGCGCGGTTCGGGGTTCTGGAAGGACGCCAGCTGCTGCAGCGGGGTCGGCGTGCCGTAGTAGTCGACCGTGACCTTGGAGAACAGTGCCGGATTGGCGCGGCCGGTGCGGATGGTGGCGAAGTCTTCCTTGGCCACTTCGACTGCCTTGTCCATCTTCTCGGCAGCTTCGCGCAGCGTCTCGTCTATCACGGTCTCTCCTTCACGTCCTTCATTCACTCCGCGATGCCCGCGGTCCTGGCTCTGCTTTCCATCCTAGGCTATCGGGCGGACGGCCCGGCGCCAGTCAGGCGGTGACGTAGGTGCCGATCTGTTCGCCCAGAATCGCACGGGTCACGTTGCCTTCGCCCTCCATCCCGAAGACCACCATGGACAGCTTGTTGTCGCGGCACAGGCTGAAGGCGGTCTGGTCCATCACCCGGATATTCCGGCGCATGGCTTCGTCGTAGGTCAGGGTGTCGAGCTTCTCCGCGGCCGGGTCTTTCTTCGGGTCGGCCGTGTAGACGCCGTCCACGCCGTTCTTCGCCATGAGCACGACGTCGGCGTGCACCTCCAGTGCGCGCTGGGCAGCCACGGTGTCGGTGGAGAAATAGGGCAGGCCGGCGCCGGCGCCGAAGATGACCACGCGGCCCTTCTCCATGTGCCGGATGGCCCGCCGCGGGATGTAGGCCTCGGCTATCTGCCCCATGGTGATCGCGCTCTGCACGCGGGTGTCCACTCCGGCCTGCTCGAGGAAGTCCTGGAGGGCCAGGCAGTTCATGACGGTGCCGAGCATGCCCATGTAATCGGCACGGGAGCGGTCCATGCCCGACGTCGACAGTTCGGCGCCGCGGAAGAAGTTGCCGCCGCCCACGACGATGGCCACTTCGACCTCGCCCACGGTGGCGGCGATCTGCTTGGCGACGCCCCGGACGGTGTCCGGGTCCACGCCCAGCTTCCCCCCGCCGAAGACTTCGCCCGAAAGCTTCAGCAGGACGCGGCGGCGTTTGGCCCCGGCATCAGCGGTGGTCTGGGTGTTCTGGGATTCCATGGTGCCTCCCGGCGTGCGTGGTTCTGGGGAAAGAGTGTGTGACTGGCCGCGGCTGCCCGACGGCTGAAGCCGCGCGGCCGATCCGGACATGAAAAAGGAGTGGTCACCCGATGGTGACCACCCCCTCGTCATCTGAATCAGCCAGTTCGCCTAAACGTTGCGACCGAGGTTACGCTCCGACGCGGAAGCGGGCAATGGCGGTGGCGTTGACACCGGCCGCTTCCAGCACCTTGCCGACGGACTGCTTCGGGTCCTTGGCAAACGGCTGGTCCAGCAGCACGATCTCCTTGAAGAAACCGTTCAGCCGGCCTTCGACGATCTTCGCGAGTGCTGCCTCGGGCTTGCCCTCGGCGCGGGCGGTCTCGTCGGCGATGCGGCGCTCGTTCTCCACGGTCTCGGCCGGGACCTCTTCGCGGGTCAGGTAGGCCGGGGCGTAGGCCGCGCTGTGCACGGCGATGTCGTGGGCTGCTTCGAAGGCCGCGTCGCCTTCGCCGTCGACGGCGAAGAGGACGCCGACCTGTGCCGGCAGGTCCTTGGAAGTCTTGTGCAGGTAGGCATCGACGGTCTTGCCTTCGACGCGGGCAACCCGGCGGACGACAACCTTCTCGCCCAGCACGGCGCCTTCCTCGACGACGAAGTCACCCAGCGGCTTGCCGTCGACGTCAGCGGCCAGCAGGGCGTCGAGCTCGGCAGCGCCGGACTCAACCGCCGTGGCCAGTACCTTGTCAGCGAGTTCGATGAACTTGGCGGACTTGGCGACGAAGTCGGTCTCGCAGTTGACCTCGATCATGACGCCGACGGTTCCGTCGATGACCTTGGCGGCCACCAGGCCTTCGGCGGTGGAGCGGCCTTCGCGCTTGGTGGCGCCCTTCAGTCCCTTGATGCGGATCAGCTCAATGGCCTTCTCGGCATCTCCGTTGGCCTCGTCCAGGGCCTTCTTGACATCCATCATGCCGGCGCCGGTGCGCTCGCGCAGGGCCTTGATATCAGCAGCGGTGTAGTTCGCCATTTGGACTCCAGTCCTCCCGTATTAAGTAGTGTTCGGTGCCGCTGGCGGCCGGCCTGAGCCCCCCCGGGCCCCCCCCACAGAAAAGCACACCACAGAAAAAAAAAAAAAACAAA
>NZ_JBNHGL010000239.1:0-4301 GCF_059091245.1 Arthrobacter sp. Y3225116 | reverse complement strand
GGCGGCGCGCAGCCGCGCGGCACGGCGCCGGTTGGCCAATTTCACGCCGTGGTCCAACAGGAGGCCCAGCAGCAGCGCCAGCATGATCGCCAGTCCGGCGGCCAGGAGGGTGTTGTCATGGAACCACCGCCCGGCCAGCGCCCCGATGGCTACCGAGTACAAGGACCAGGAGATGCCGGCGGCGACGGAAAACAGGACGAACTTGCGGTGGTTGTAGCCGGTGGCGCCGGCGGTCATGTTGACGGCCACGCGGCCCACCGGGATGTAGCGTGCGCTCAGGATCAGCAGCGCGCCGCGCCGGTCCAGTTCCCTGCGGGCCCAGGCGAAGGCCGCGGCAACCCGGGGACGCTGCATCCAGCGGAAACGGTCAGCGCCGATGCGGCGCCCGATCAGGTACGCGATGTTGTCCCCCGCTATCGCGCCGATGGCAGCAACGGCTGCCACCAGCCAGATATTCGGGGCTCCCGCGGATACCGCAATGGCCGCCAGTGCCACGACCACCGATTCGCTGGGCACCGGCGGGAAGATGCCGTCGATCAGGCAGAGAGCCAGAAGCAGTGGGTAAATCCACCATTGCGCTGCCGCATCGATGATGAAGACGCTGAGCGCGTCCATGAAAGTCTGCACGAAGTGTTCCTGTCCGCTGGATACCTAGTCCAACGATGCCATGCCGCATCTGGTGCCGCTATCGGGTAGATCCCTGACCGGGCCCCCATCGCTCAACGCCGCAGACCCCGCGGTGCACCGGGGCATCCCCCGCTCCGGCCGCACCATTTCATCGTAGCGGGGCCGGGGGAACGCCGGGAAGAGCTTGCCCCGGCGGATATATATCCGTGCTGCCCCAGTTGTTTTCAGCTGGGGTCTCCCGCTCCCCGGAGAGCGTTGCACGCCCTCCCTCACCAGGGAGGCAGGCAGTGACGGAGATCTCGCGGCGGCCAGGCCAGGGGTGGGTCACGCCACCCGGTCGATGATCAGCCGCCGGGCCGGCCGGCTCCCCTCCGGGGCAATAACGACGGCGCCGCGCAGCGCCTCCCTGGCCCGGTCGAACCTCTCGGGGGTATCGGTCAGCAGCGTCATCAGCGGTTCGCCTGCGCGGACCACCGCCCCGGGCTTGGCGTGCATCCGCACGCCGGCTCCGGCCTGCACGGCGTCTTCCTTGCGGGCTCGTCCGGCACCGAGCCGCCAGGCGGCGACGCCGACGGCGAGGGCGTCCAGTTGCATCAGCACGCCGTCGGCCTCGGCGTAGACGACTTCCGACTCCCTGGCCACCGGCAGCTTGGCGTCGGGATCCCCGCCCTGGGCGCGGATCATGGATTTCCAGACGTCCATGGCTCGGCCGTCCCGCAGCGCGGCCGCGGGGTCGGCATCCGTCACGCCGGCTGCCTGCAGCATCTCCTCGGCCAGCCTCACGGTCAGCTCCACGACATCCTCGGGGCCGCCGCCCGCCAGCACCTCCACCGATTCCTCGACCTCGATGGCGTTGCCGGCGGTCAGCCCGAGCGGCGTGCTCATATCGGTCAGCAGCGCCACGGTGTTCACGCCCGCGTCCTGGCCCAGGGCGACCATGGTCTCGGCCAGTTCCCGGGCGTTGCGCTCGTCCTTCATGAAGGCGCCGCTGCCGACCTTCACGTCCAGCACCAGCGAGCCGGTGCCTTCGGCAATCTTCTTGCTCATGATCGAGGAGGCGATCAGCGGGATCGCCTCGACCGTGCCGGTCACGTCGCGCAGCGCGTAGAGCTTCTTGTCCGCGGGAGCCAGGCCGGCCCCGGCCGCGCAGATCACGGCGCCGATGTTGGCCAGCTGGCTCATCATCTCGTCATTGCTGAGCAGGGCCCGCCAGCCCGGAATCGACTCGAGCTTGTCCAGGGTGCCGCCGGTGTGGCCCAGGCCGCGGCCGGACAGCTGCGGCACCGCCACGCCGAAGACGGCCACCAGCGGGGCCAGCGGGAGGGTGATCTTGTCCCCCACGCCGCCGGTGGAATGCTTGTCCGCGGTCGGCTTGCCGAGCGAGGAGAAGTCCATCCGCTCGCCGGAGGCGATCATCGCCGTCGTCCAGTGCGCGATCTCCTCCCGGTCCATGCCGTTGAGCAGGATGGCCATGTTCAGCGCGGACATCTGCTCATCGGCGATGGCCCCGCGGGTGTAGGCGTCGATGGTCCAGGCGATCTGCTCCGGGCTGAGCGTTCCCTTGTCCCGCTTGGTCCGGATGATGTCGACGGCGTCGAATGTTTCGGTCATGTCCTGCTCCTTAGGTGATGCGTTCCGCCCGTCAGGCCAGGTGCTGCGGGCCGAAGGCGTCCGGCAGCACCTGGTCCATGGTCCTGACGCCGGCCGGCGTCATCAGCAGCATGCCGGGCGCGCGGAACTCGTACAGCAGCTGACGGCACCGGCCGCACGGCATCAGGGCGTTGCCCTCCCCGTCCACGCAGCTGAAGGCGGCCAGTTTCCCGCCGCCCGTCATGTTCAGCTGGCTCACCAGCGAACATTCCGCGCACAGGGTCAAGCCATAGGAGGCGTTTTCCACGTTGCAGCCGGAGACGATCCGGCCGTCGTCGGTGAGCGCGGCGGCACCGACCGGGAAGCCCGAGTACGGTACGTAGGCCAGCCGCATGGCGGCCTCCGCGGCCTGCTGGAGGGCGTGCCAGTCCACCTGAGCCGTCGTTGGTGCGTCCACGGTCAACCCTTGATGTACGGCACGCCGCTGGCGGCCGGGGGTCGGGCGCGGCCCACCAGGCCGGCGACGGCGAAGATGGTCACCACGTAGGGCAGCATGGCCAGGAACTGGTTCGGCACCGTGGAGCCCAGGGCGCTGAGCACGTACTGCAGGTTGGTCGCGAAGCCAAACAGCAGCGCCGCGAAGAACGCGTACAGCGGGTTCCAGCGGCCGAAGATCAGCGCCGCCAGGGCGATGTAGCCCTGCCCGGCGGTCATGTCGCGGCCGAAGCTGGAGACAAGGACCAGGGTGAAGAAGGCGCCGCCGAAACCGGCGACGACGCCGGCCAGCAGCACGTTCATGAACCGCATCCGGTTGACCTTCACGCCCAGGGTGTCCGCCGCCTTGGGGTGTTCCCCGACGGCACGGGTGCGCAGGCCCCACTTGGTGTGGAACAGGCCGAAGTAGATCACGGCCACCGCGACGTACATCAGGTAGCCGACCACCGACTGCTCGAACAGGATGGGGCCGATGATCGGGATGTCGGAGAGCACCGGAATGCTGATGATCGGCAGCCGCGGCGGAGAGTTCCAGGTAGCGGAGTCGGCCGAGAGGACGGTGGAGAACAGGAAACCGGTCAGGCCGGAAACCAGCACGTTGAGCACCACCCCCACGATCACCTGGTTGACGATGTACTTGATGCTGAACACCGCCAGTACCGCCGAGACGAGCACGCCGCCGACGGCCGCTGCGGCCAGCCCGATGAACGCGTTGCCGGAGAGCGATCCGGCGACCGCGGCGGAGAAGGCACCGAACAGCAACTGTCCTTCGATGGCGATGTTGACGACGCCGGAGCGCTCGCACAGCACGCCGGAGAGGGAGCCGAAGATCAGCGGCACGGCCAGCGTGACCGAACCGGCCAGCAGCCCGTAGAGGGCCACGTTGGGGGTCCGGGCGCTGCCGACCACCCAGGTGAGGAATCCGACCACGAACAGCACGGCAAAGACGGCCACCAGCCAGCCGGGGACCTTACGTCCGGACCGGACCAGCATGAACGACCAGACGGCGCCGGCGAGCATCAGGACGGCCGTGACCCAGCCGGTGGCGACGGCCGAGAGCACCACCGATGGCAGCACCACCGGGTCGTTGGGGTCCGACAGCCGGAAGGTCACCGAGTTGTTCGGCGCCCCGACCGCGAAAACCAGGACGGCCGCGAAAGCCAGGACGGCCAGGATGACCGGCGTCTTCCAGTTCCGCACGGTGTCCGCAGCGGCTGGGCTTTGCTGCGGGGCGGTGGCGGTAACCGTGCTCATGCTGCACCTCCGGTGCTTGCGGTCTTACGGGGTTTTGCCGTCAGTTTGCCCGGCTCGGGGAGCCGGAAGATCGCGCGCACGAGCGGCGGCGCCGCGATGAACAGCACGATCATGGACTGGACCACCAGCACGATGTCGATGCCGGTGCCCGTGTTGGTCTGCATGGTCACCCCGCCGGCGCGGAAGGCGCCGAACAGCAGGCCGGCCGCGAGGGTGCCCCACGGCGTCGAACGTCCCAGCAGTGCCACGGTGATGGCGTCGAACCCGAAACTGGCCGCGACCATCACGGAAGAAGTTGCCGGCAGTGCAGAGTTGCCGGCCGGTCTGCAGGAACT
>NZ_JBNHGL010000238.1:0-4312 GCF_059091245.1 Arthrobacter sp. Y3225116 | reverse complement strand
CGAACTGCGGGCGGAAACGTGGGCCGCGCTCGCCGACCTGGTCGCCGGCGCGCTGCGCCGCGGGGTCTCCGCCCTTCTGGTGGTGGGCGGTGACGGAATGGTTCACTTAGCAGTCAACGCGCTGGCGGGCACACAGGTTCCGCTGGGCATCGTGCCGACGGGCACCGGAAACGACTTCGCCCGGCTGTTCGGCCTGCCCGCAGGGCCGGCCGCCGCCGTCGGGCATTTCCTGCACGCCTTGGAGCAGCCGCGCAGGGTGGACCTGGGCCGGGTGACGCATCCGGACGGTTCCACGGCCTGGTTCGCCGGGGTGCTCTCGGCCGGCTTCGACGCGGCGGTCAACGACCGTGCCAACCGCTGGAAGTTCCCCCGCGGCCGGCTGCGCTATCCGCTGGCCATGCTGCGCGAACTCGCCTCCTTCCGGCCCATCCTCTACAGCCTGGTCGTGGACGGCGTGCCGCGGGAGGTCGACGCGATGCTCGTCGCCGTGGCCAACGGCCGCTCCTTTGGCGGCGGGATGCGTGTGGTGCCGGGGGCGGCGTACGACGACGGTTTGCTGGATCTGTTCATCGTCTCGCCACTGTCCCGTCCGGCCTTCGTCGGCATCTTTCCGCGCGTCTACGCCGGCCGGCACCTCGGCCATCCGGCCGTCCGCATCGAGCAGGTCAGGACGGTCCGGTTGGAGGCCGCCGGCGTCACCGCTTACGCCGACGGCGAGCGGGTGGGTCCGCTGCCGGTGTCCGTGGACGTGGTCCCCGGCACGCTGTCCACGGCGGTGTAGCGCAACAGCAGCATCGACCCGGACTCGAGCACCTGCCGCAGTTGAAGCCGCTGCAGCGACTCCTGCGCGCCGGGAACGTGGTCCGTTATCCGCTTGGCAGCCCCGCCGGCCAACACCGGGCTGATCGTCAGGCACAGCTCGTCCACCAGTCCCGCCGTCTGGAAGCTGCCGAAGAGAAGCGGCCCGCCCTCGCTGTGGATCTGCTCGTAGCCGCGGGCGGCCAGCGCCTTCACCACCCGCGCCGGTTCCACCCGGGTGGTGCCGGCGTCGAGCACATCGGCCACCGGTTCCAGCGCGCGGCGCCGGGTCGCGGGCGACGCGGCGCTGGTCAGTACGATCGGCCGCACGGGCGCGGCGGTGAAGAATTCGCTGCCCGGGTCCAGATCCAGCGACGCCGAGACCACGGCGACGGGCGGATGCGCACTCATGCCGCGGGCCAGGCGCCACTGCTGGGACTCCGCCGAGAGCAGCTCGCCGCCGTAGCCTTCGGCCCGGATCGTTCCGGCACCGACCACCAGGACATCGGCCAGCCTGCGCAACAGCAGGAAGACCCGCTGGTCCACCTCGTCGCCCAAGGTTCCGGAGCGGCCGGCATAGGTCGAGGCGCCGTCCAGGCTGGCCACGAAATTGAAGCGGACCCACGGGCCGGAGCGGGGGAGTTCGCCGTACCAGGCCAGCAGCTGCTGGTCGGTGGCCTGCTCCGGTCCAGGCGGCAGGAGGCGCCGGATCGGGCGTGTCACGGCGCCGCCGGTTCGTTGACGTCGCCCATGTTGTGCCTCAGGCAAACCGGTTCCCGCCAACCCATCACGGCCTCGGTCATCCGGATGGCCGCGCTGGCTTCGCCGACGTTGTGCATGCGCAGGATCCGCGCCCCGTTCATGATGCACATCACCGCGGCGGCCAGCGAGCCGGAAAGCCGTTCCTGTTTGGGCTGCGCCAGCGTCTCGCCGATGAAGTCCTTGTTGGACACCGCCGCCAGCGCCGGGTAACCGAGGGACGCGATTTCGGCAAAGCGCCGGGTGATTTCCAACGAATGCAGCGTGTTCTTGTTCAGGTCGTGGCCCGGGTCGACGATGATTTTCCCGGCCGGGATGCCCAGGTTTAGGGCCAGCTGCACCTTTCGTTGCAGGAACCCGGCGACGTCGTCGACCACGTCGTCGTACCGGGGGCGGGGATACACGGTGCGCGGGGCGGCGAGCGAGTGCGTGATGACCAGATGCGCCCCGCCTTCCGCCACGACCGCGGCCAACTCCGGGTGGTGTAATCCGGTGGTGTCGTTGATGACGTTGGCTCCGGCGCGGATGCTCGCCTCGGCCACCTCGGGCAGGAAGGTGTCGGCGGAGATGATGGCGTCCGAACCGACCCGCACGGCCTCGATGACCGGAACCACCCGCTCGGCTTCCTCGCGCGCGGACAAGGCCGGGCCCGGGGCGAACGGCACGCCGCCGATGTCCACCCAGTCCGCGCCCGCGGCCACCGCCGCCAGGGCGGCGTCAATGGCGGCCCGCCGGGTGAAGGTGCGGCCGGTGTCGTAGAAAGAGTCGGGGGTGCGGTTGACGATGGCCATCAGCGCCACTCGGCGGCGGAAGTCGATCTGTCGGACACCGAAGTCGTGCACCGGGTGGTACAGCTCGGGCAGGAAGACGCTGGACGGCGGCCGCGCCGTCAGTGGCTGGCTCACAGGCTGGTCAGCTCCTTGTCGGTATTGGACAGGTCCGCGGCATCCACGCTGCGGCCGGAACGGATCAGGTCCTGGATGGGCTCCTGGACGTCCCAGATATTTACATTCATACCAGCCACCACCTTGCCCTCGCGCAGCCAGAACGCGATGAACTCCAAGGAGTCCAGGTTTTGGTAGTTTCCCCGGAACACCGGCTCGCCCCGCGCCGACCACGGGAAATAGCCGGAGTACTCCATGCCGATCCCGAACTGGTCGGTGTAGAAGTACGGGATGTCGTCGTTGGACGCGTCCCGGCCCAACATCGCGGCAGCGGCGGTCTTCCCTTGGGCCAGGGCGTTCGCCCAGTGCTCGCTGCGCAGCGGGCCGCCGTAACCGGGATGGTAGGCATGGGCAACATCGCCGGCGGCGTAGACATGCTCGGCCGAGGTGCGCAGGGTCTGGTCGGTGTCAATGCCGCTGGACACGGCCAGCCCCGCAGCTTCGGCCAAGGCGGTGTTCGGGACGGCGCCGATGGCGACCAGCACCGCGTCGGCGGGCAGGCGCTCGCCGTTGTCCAGGACAACGCCGGCGACCCTGCCCTCCCCGCCTGTGCCGTCCCCGCCGAAGATCTCCACCGGCCAGCGACGGGTGCGCAGCAGGACGCCCTCGCGGCGGTGGGTATCGGCGAAGATGCTGCCGATGGCGTCGCCCAGGGCGGGGGCGAGCGGGATGTCGCCGCGGCCCAGGACCGTGACCTCGTTGCCGAGCTGGCGGGCCGTGGCCGCAACCTCCATGCCGATCCAGCCCATGCCGATCACGACCAGCCGCTGGTCCCCGGAGGCCAGCACGGCGTGCAGGGCCCGGCTGTCCGCCAGCGTGCGCAGGTAGTGCACGCCGCCCAGCCCGGCGCCGGGCAGTTCCAGCCTCCGCGGCGACGCCCCGGTGGCCAGCAGCAGCTGCGAGTACTCCAGCGTGCCCGCATCGGAGAGCGAGACGGTACGGGCAGCGGGATCGAAGGATTCCACAGTGGTGCCGCGCAACAGTTGGACGCCGTGCTCCGCATACCAGCCGGGCTGCTCTACGAGCCCCGACTGTTCATCCTCCCGGCCGGCCAGAAAGCCCTTGGACAGCGGCGGCCGAAGATAAGGGTGTTGGTCCTCGGCGCCGGCCAGCACGATCTCGTCGCCGAAGCCGCCGCTGCGCAGCTCCTTGGCCGCTGTTGCGCCGGCCAAACCGGCTCCGGCGATAACGATCGGTTTCCCAGCCATGGCAGCGCTCCTTCATGTGCCGGCGGTCACGCGGCGGGTCCGCCCCTGGCCGCCGATCTGCTGGAAGCACCGGCAGCTGCCTGTCGGGGCAGGGCCAGATGTTCTAAAATGGGTACATCCGACTTTAGAAATCAGTTCCGGATAAGTCAATGCACCTGCCACCGGAAAGGACCCCATGGCCGACCAGCCGCCACCCGGACTCCCTGCCGTCTCGGCCCTGGGCGACGACGTCCGCCGCCGCCTCTTTGAATTCGTCCGCTACAGCGCCGAACCGGTGACCCGGGACCAGGCCGCCGCTGCCCTGGATTTGCCGCGCAGCACCGTGTCCCTCCAGCTGGACGCGCTGGCCGGGCACGGACTGCTGAGCATCGAGTTCCGGAAACTCAGCGGTAAATCCGGGCCGGGCTCCGGCAGGCCGGCCAAGGTCTACGCGGCAGCGGTGCCGGAAGTATCGGCCTCCGTGCCGGAACGTGCCTACGGCCTGGCCGGCGAGCTGCTGGCCACGGCGATCTTGAGGTTGATGAACAGCGAGAGCAGCGGGATCAGCGCCATCTGCAGCGGCACGATCTGCAGCGCGAACACCACAATGAACAGGGTGTCCTT
>NZ_JBNHGL010000237.1:0-4317 GCF_059091245.1 Arthrobacter sp. Y3225116 | reverse complement strand
GCGCGGGTCTGGGCGGCGCGGCTCGCGGCCCGTGCGGGCGGCCGGCTAGCTTTCCCGCGGAACTCCCCTCCGACCCTGTCGCGCAGTTCGAAGATGTGTTCTACTTAAAGCATGAGGTGGTCCACCCAGCAAGCGGAACCAGGCGCACTGCTCCCGTTGTCCGGACTCGTCCGGAGCGTCCAGACCCCCGGTTTCGCCGGCATCACCTTCCATGAGGTCATGGCCAAGTCGGCGCTGAACCGCGTGGGCGCCGGCTCGCGGATGCCGTTCGAATGGACCATCAACCCCTACCGTGGCTGCAGCCATGCGTGCGTGTATTGCTTCGCCCGCAAGACGCACAGCTACCTCGATTTGGACACCGGGCTGGATTTTGACAGCCAGTTGGTGGTCAAGGTGAACGTGGGCGAGGTCCTCCGCCGTGAGCTTGCCAAGCCGTCGTGGAAGCGCGAACACGTGGCCATGGGCACCAACACCGATCCTTACCAGCGGGCCGAGGGCCGCTACAAGCTGATGCCGGCGATCATCAAGGCCCTGGCCGGGTCAGGAACCCCGTTTTCGATCCTGACCAAGGGCACCTTGCTGGCCCGTGACGTGCCGCTGCTGCGTGCGGCGGCCGGGGACGTCGAGGTCGGCATGGGGATCTCGCTCGCCATGACCGACGCCGGACTGGCCCGCCGGGTGGAGCCGGGAACACCGACTCCGAAGGCCCGGCTCGAGCTGATCGCCAGGCTTAGCGACGCCGGCCTGCCGTGTTCGGTGATGGCCATGCCGATCCTGCCCTGGCTGACGGACTCGGAGGAGGCGCTCGACGGGCTCTGCGCGGCCGTTGCGGCAGCCGGTGCCACCAGCATGACGGCGGGCGCGCTGCACCTTCGTCCCGGCGCCAGGGAATGGTATCTGCAATGGCTGGCCAAGGAATACCCGCAACTTTTGGGCAAGTACCGCCGCCTCTACGACGGCGGCACGTATGCCGCCAAGGACTATCGGGTTTGGCTGGCGGACCGGGTCCGGGCAGCCAAGCGCCGGCACGGATTGGAAAACGCTGCCCGGCTGCGCAACGTGCCCATGCGGCCACCGGCGGAAAGTCCGGCAGCACTGTCCTGCACCCCGGCCGCAGCGGGACAGGCGACGTTGTTCTAAGTGGCCGGCAGGGCCGCGGCCTCCGCGGGGCTTCGGGGCGGGAGCCGTTACGCGGGACGGCTGGCGGTGTGGCCGGCAGCGGTCAGCACAGCCTCGAGGATCGGAAAATCGGCGGGGATCCACGGCAGGGCCGTGGCTTCTGCCGCCTCCAGCCGGACCCAGCGCAATTCGTCGTGGTCTTGCAGCGGCTTCGGCAGCCCGTCGGTGATGTAGGCACACCATACGCGCATGGCCGCGGCCTCATTCAGCGGCCACCCCTGCGGGAGCGGACCGGAGACTTCGACTCCCAGCTCTATTCCGACCCCGAGTTCTTCGCGGATTTCGCGGCGCAGCGCGTCTTCGCAGCTCTCCCCCGGCTCCACTTTGCCGCCGGGGAACTCCCACAGACCGGCCAGCGCCTCCGGGGCGGTGCGCCGGGCGGCCAGTAATCTGCTCGGGGCGTCGCGGGCGTCCAGGATGGCTGCGCCGACAATCTGTTTCAGGCTCGTTTGCACGCGGTTCAGTCTACGGTGCAGGTCCGGCCCGGCTCCCACGGCCCGGACTATGCCGCAGACCACAGGCCACACGGGTCCGGAATGGGATCCCGCGCCGTCGCGTTGCCGTACAGTGACTGCCGGTGCCAGCAACTGCCGCCCGTGCCGTAGGCCATGGCATGCAGGCTGCGCCGGCGCCCAGTTGTCCGTCCGACCGAAAGCCGATCATGAATACCCCCACACTCGTCACCGCACGGAGGCAGTCCGAAAACCGCCGGACGGCGTGGGCCATCGTCGCCTTGGCCATGGGCGGCTTCGGCATCGGCACCACGGAATTTGCCATCATGGGCCTGCTGCAGAATGTGGCGGCCGGCCTGGACGTCTCCATCCCGGAGAGCGGGCACTTGATTTCCGCCTATGCCCTGGGCGTGGTGGTCGGCGCGCCGCTGCTCGCAGCCCTCGGAGCCAAGCTTCCGCACAAGCACATGGTCCTGGGGCTGATGGTCCTGTTCACGCTCGGGAACCTCTCGTCGGTGTTCGCGCCCGACTACGCCACCATGCTGGCCACCCGGTTCATTTCCGGCCTGCCGCACGGCGCCTACTTCGGCGTGGCAGCCGTCCTGGCCGCCTCGCTGGTCTCGCCGACCCGCCGCGCGCAGGCGGTCGCCATGGTCATGCTCGGGCTCTCCGTGGCCAACGTCGTCGGCGTACCGTTGGTGACCTGGCTGGGCCAGCAGTACGGCTGGCGGCTGATGTTCGTGGCCGTGGGCATCGTCGGCGCGGTGACGATACTGATGCTGCAGCGTCTGGTCCCCTTCACCCCCGCGCACGCGGAGGCCGGCATCCGTCGGGAACTCGGCGCCCTGAAACGGATCCAGGTCTGGTTGGCGCTGTTGATCGGCGTGGTCGGCTTCGGCGGATTCTTCGCGGTGTATTCCTACATCAGCCCGACCATGACCGAAGTGACAGGCCTGGCCCCGGCCGCCCTGCCGCTGATTGTCGGCCTCTACGGGCTGGGCATGGTCGTCGGCACCTTCATCGGCGGCAGGTTGGCGGACCGCTCCGTGATGGGGACCATCTACCAGGTGATGACGGCGATTATCGTGATCCTGGTGTTCTTCTGGGCGGCCTCATCCATTGCCGCCCTGGCAATTCCCCTCGTGTTCCTCCTCGGGGCCGCAGGATCGAGCCTGATCCCGGCCCTGCAGACGCGCCTGATGGACGCCTCCCCCAACGCCCAGACCCTGGCCGCGTCGCTGAACCATTCGGCGTTGAACATGGCCAATGCCCTCGGTGCTTTCCTGGGCGGCCTCGTGATCTCCTGGGGCTGGGGATATGCCGCGCCGGCGCTGGTAGGCGCCGGGCTGGCGTCCTTGGGGCTGGTCATCGCCGCTCTCAGCGGGGCGCTCGAGAAACGGCGCAGCCTCGCCTGAGGGGGATCGTGCGGCGGGCCGGCCGGATTAACAGCTACCCTGCAGGCCCGCGTCGACGCTGGGACCTCGCGGAGGCGTACAGGCAGACGGTGGCCGCCGTGCCCACGTTCAAGCTTTCGGCCTGGCCGTAAACCGGCACGGCGACCCGGTGGTCCGCGGCAGCCAGCTCTTCCGACGACAAACCTTGGGCTTCGTTGCCGAAGAGCCAGGCGGTAGGCGCCGCCAGATCCGGAAGGCCGGCCGCGCCCTCGTCCCCGGCTGCGGGATCTTCTCCCAGCCGGGCCAGCGCACTGCGGTCCTGCAGGTCGTCCAGATCGATGGTGCCGTAGCCGTCGGCTGCCAGCATGGTCGCGCCGGCGGCGCGCACGGCGGCCGCCACGTCACCGAAATCGTGACCGTTCACCACCGGCAGGTGGAAGATCGATCCGGCCGTGGAACGCACGGCCTTGGGGTTGTAGATATCCACGCTGGAGTTGGTCAGGATCACGGCATCGGCGCCGGCTGAATCGGCCGCCCGCAGGATGGTGCCGGCGTTGCCCGGGTCCTGCACCCGGACCATGACCGCCAGCAGCAGGGGTTTGCTTTGCAGGACCTCGTTCAGCGGCCGGTCCAGGTAGTGGCAGACGGCCACGATCCCCTGCGGGTTGACGGTGTCTGCCATTGCGGCCAGAACCGCATCGGTGGCCAGCCGCAGCGGCACGCCGTCGGCAAGGTCGGCCAGTTCAGGCGAGCGGTCCAGGCAGGCTTCGGTGGCGAAGACCTCGGCCACGATGCCGCTGTTGCCGGCGCCAAGATGCGCGCGGTGGGCGGACAGGGCCTCGCGGACAGCCTGCGGGCCTTCGGCCAGGAATTGGCGGCGCTTTAAACGCACCGAGCGCCCGGCAAGCTTTGCCACATCCCTGACCCGATCAGCTCGGGGGTTGGACATGACGGCTTGCGGGCGCCCGGTAGTGCTCATACAGCGACTATAACGTCGCCCCATAAGCGTTGATGCATCCGGTGCTTATTCGGCAACCTTCTGGCGGGCCTCGCCGCCGGCGGGCTCGAAACCGGCAGCCTTGGCGGCCTCCACGGACTCGAACCAGTACACGGGAGTGGTGTTCTCGTACCAGGTGGAGCCCGGGACGTGGTACTTCTTGGACTGGTTGCCCTTGATGGTGTAGCCGGCGGGAGCGTCCTCGCCGTCAACGGCCTTCACGGCGCCGGCAACTTCTCCGGCTTCAGCGGCAGGCGCGGCAGCCTTGGCGGCCGGAGCGGCCTTGGCGGCGGCG
>NZ_JBNHGL010000236.1:0-4346 GCF_059091245.1 Arthrobacter sp. Y3225116 | reverse complement strand
GACGCCGGCTACGTCACCCCGCTGGTCCGCAAGCTGGCCAACCAGCACGGCGTGGACCTGTCCGCCGTCAAGGGCACCGGCGTGGGTGGACGCATCCGCAAGCAGGACGTGCTGGAGGCGGCCGAATCCGCCAAGCCGGCCGCAGCACCGGCAGCCGCCGCGAAGGCTCCGGCGGACGCCGCGGCCTCGGCCAAGCGCGGCACCGTCGAGAAGGCACCGCGGATCCGCCAGGTGATCGCCCGCCGGATGCGCGAATCGCTGGACGCTTCCACCCAGCTCACCCAGGTCCACGAGGTCGACATGACCAAGGTGGCGAAGCTGCGCGAGCGTGCCAAGAAGTCCTTCCAGGAGCAGAACGGCGTCAAGCTGACGTACCTGCCCTTCATCGCCAAGGCCGTCGCGGAGGCGCTCAAGCAGCATCCGAAGCTGAACGCCGAGTACGACGAGGAAAAGCAGGAGATCACCTACCACAACGCAGAGCACCTGGCGATTGCGGTGGACACCGACAAGGGCCTGCTGGTCCCGGTGATCAACGACGCCGGCAGCCTGAACCTGGCCGGCCTGGCGGGCAAGATCGCCGATGTTGCCGCACGTACCCGCAGCAACAAGATCGCTCCCGACGAGCTCTCCGGCGGTACCTTCTCGATCACCAACATCGGCAGCGTCGGCGCCCTGTTCGACACGCCGATCATCAACCAGCCGCAGGTGGGAATCCTCGGTACCGGCGCCATCGTCAAGCGGCCCATGGTGGTCCAGGATGAGAACGGCGACGATTCGATCGCGATTCGCTCGATGATGTACCTGTCCCTGACCTACGACCACCGTCTGGTCGACGGCGCGGATGCCGGCCGTTTCCTGCAGACACTGCGGGCGCGTCTGGAAGCCGGACAGTTCGAGGCGGACCTGGGCCTCTAGCCGGCCTGCCCCGCGCGACGCACGGATGAGCGGCGGGCTGCGTTCCCAGTGGACGCAGCCCGCCGCCGTGCTTTGCCCCCCTCGGCCCGCCGGCCGCTACTACGTCAGGTAGAAATACCCGTCCCGCCGCGGCATGGCGCGGATCTGCGTGCCTCCCCGGCCGATAAGCTGGGCCTATGGACATCCTTTACAACATTTTCGTCTTCCTGCACATCGTCGGTGCTGCCATGATCGTCGGCATCTGGATCGGCAACATGAAGAAGCCCACCGTCCACCCCCGCCAGTTCGACGGCGCCGCCCTCCAGCTGATCACCGGCGTCATCATGATGGGCCTGATTCCGGCCCTGGCCATCGACGCCGACTACGTGAAGCTGACCGTCAAGCTGGTCATCGGGCTCGTCGTGGGTGTCCTCGCGTTCATCGGCCGCCGCAAGTACAAGGCCGGCGAACCGATTTCAACCGGCCTGGCCCATTCCGTGGGCGGCCTGGCGCTGCTGAACGTCGCCATCGCGACCCTCTGGAACTGACCTTACGAATGTGCACGCTGCGGCCGGCCCCGCCCCGGGGCCGGCCGCGGTGGCTTTAACCGGTGCCGCCGGACAGTCCGGCGCAACTCCCCTAGGATGAGGAAGACGGCACCGGCCGCCTTTGGCCGGGACCGGCGGAAAACGAATCCTGTACATCAACCAAGGAGGACATATGGCTACAACACGTTCTGCCAGCACCGAGTGGAACGGCGACCTGTTTAGCGGCGCCGGCCAGACTACGTTCGAAACGTCCGGGATCGGCACCTACGATGTCACCTGGAAGGCACGTGCGGACCAGTCCGAAGGAAAGACCAGCCCCGAAGAACTGCTGGCTGCCGCCCACGCCACCTGCTACTCGATGCAGTTCAGCAACATGCTTAAGGAAAACGGGACCACCGCCGAGAGCATTAAGACCTCGGCGGCCGTGGATTTCGTGCCGGGCACCGGCATTACCGAGATTCGCCTGACCGTGAACGCGACCGTCCCCGGGATCAGCGAGGACGACTTCCAGCGCCTGGCCTCCGGGGCCAAGGACACCTGTCCGGTTTCCGGCGCCCTGGCCTCCGTGCCGAGCATCACGATTGATGCCACCCTGGCCGGCTAGCACTCCAGTCTTCGTCGAAGAACCCCGGGCACCTTCGGTGTGCCCGGGGTTCTTCAATGTTCGGCCCGGCCCTCAGCCGGCCTCCTGCGGACGCGGCGGCAGCGGTCCGGGGCGCAGCACGGGATAACCGGCCCGCGCCGGCGGCTGGTCGGTCGGCAGCTCGCCCAGCATCTCCTTGAGGATGCCGACGCTGTGCTCCAGCTGCGGGTCCTCCCCCGCCCCGTACGCATGCGGCGGGAACGGCACCTCGATGTCCGGATCCACCCCGTAGTTCTCCACGCCCCAGCCCACGCCCTGCGTGAACCAGAACGCGTACCGCGGCTGCGTGACACCGGTGCCGTCGGCCAGCGAGAACTTCGCGTCGATGCCGACCACCCCGCCCCAGGTCCGCGTCCCGACCACGGGGCCGATTCCGCGCAGCTTGCTCACCTGGGTGATGATGTCGCCGTCGGACCCGGCGTATTCATCCGTGAGGACGACGACGGGGCCCCGCGGCGCGTGGGCCGGGTACGTGCCCGGTTGCTCGCCGCGGGCGAGGTTCCAGGCGGTGACCTTCCGGCCGATCAACTCGGCAACCAGCTGGGAGGTATGGCCGCCGCGGTTGCGCCGTACGTCGATGACGAGCGCGTCCTTGGCGGTCTCCACGTCCAGGTCGCGGTGCAGTTGTGCCCAGCCGCGCGCCACCATGTCAGGAATGTGGAGGTAACCGAAGCGTCCGTTCGATGCCTCGCGGACATTGCGGCGGTTCCCGGAGACCCAGTTCTGGTACCGGAGCCGCTCTTCGTCGCGGATGGGTATCACGGCGATCCGCCGCTGCAGGCCGGCTTCCGGGCTGCCCGCCCCGTTGACGATGGTGAGCTCGACCGTCTTGCCGGCCGCCCCGGCCAGCAGCGGCGCCGGGCCTGCCAGCGGGTCCACGGGGATGCCGTCCACCGCCGCGATCACGTCCCCCGGGTCGACGGCTGCGCCCGGAGCTGTCAGCGGAGACATCGCCAGCGGGTCCGACGATTCGCCGGCGAGGATCCTCTGCACGGTCCAGCCCGCCTCGGTCCGCGCCAGGTCGGCGCCGAGCCGTCCCTGTTTCCCGGAGCCGGGCTCGGCGACCGGCGGGGGCGAAACGTAGGCGTGCGAGGTGCCGAGTTCGCCGTGCAGCTCCCAGAGCAGGTCCACCAGGTCGTCGTGCGATCCAAGCCGCTCGACCAGGGGCCGGTAACGGTCGTAGACGCCTTGCCAGTCCAGCCCGGCCAGGTCCTCGGCCCAGTAGAAGTCGCGCTGCAGCCGCCAGGCCTCGTCGAACGCCTGGCCCCAGACCTTGAGCGGTTCGAGCGTGACCCGGATCCGACCCAGGTCGACCTGCACGCTCTCGGGCGAGTCGTCGTCGACCTTGCCTGCGGCCGGCACGGCCTTCACCTGCGCCTTGTGCACGTACACGATCCGCTTGCGGTCTTGGGACACCTCGTAGGAATCCAGCGCCGGCACCAGCACGGAAACCTCCCGGCGGGAGAGGTCGAACCGTTCCAGCCGCTGGGACTGCTCCGGCTCCTCCGCCGACGCACGGCCCTCTCCGGTGACACCGGCGGGGTCACTGGCCAGCCACAGCAGGGCTCCGTCTACCGCGCTGAGGTCGGTGTAGCGGCCCTGCCGGACCGGGACCGGGATGATCCGCTCGCCCAGCCGTTCGGCGTCCACCACCATGTCGGCGACGGCGGGCGTGGCCTGGTCCTCCCCGTTCGGGGATCCGTCGTGATCCTTCCCGGCCGACGGCGGCGCATCCGGCAGCGTGCCGTGCACCGACGGGCCGAACGGCGAAGACGTGGCGGCGGCCAGGGCCACCAGGAACGGCTTGGTCGATTCGGGAAAACCCAGGTCGAAGCTGTGGGTGGAATAGACCGGATCGAAGCTCCGTTCGGAGAGGAACGCGGCGAACTTGCCGTCCGGGGTGAACGCCGGACCATGGTCGCGGAAGCGCCCGTCGGTCACGTCGACGATGCCGCCGGTGCCGTCGGCCCGGGCCAGCCGGAGACGCGTGCGGGTGCCCTCCGCGGTCACGGGCTCGGCCCACAGGATCCAGCGGGAATCCGGCGAGAAGACCAGATCGCTGATCGCCCCGTGGTCGGTGCCGGAGAGCCGGCGGAGCTGCGCGCTGTCGGCGTCCAGGACCAGTACCTGGCCGTATTCGGTGGCCACTGCCGCCAGCTTGCCGTCCGGACTGGCGGCAAGCGCGCTCACCCGGTCCGGGCCGGGCAGCTCGACGCGGCGCAATTGCTGCGGCTCCAGCGCTTCGGCGGAACGGGCGTCCG
>NZ_JBNHGL010000235.1:0-4364 GCF_059091245.1 Arthrobacter sp. Y3225116 | reverse complement strand
CCAGGCATGGGTGATCGCCAGCGCCAGGGCGTCCGCCGCATCGGCCGGGCGCGGCGGGGTGTCCAGCCGAAGGATCCGGGTCACCATCTTGGTCACGGCGGCTTTGTCCGCCTGCCCGTTGCCGGTGACCGCCGCTTTCACCTCGGTGGGGGTGTGCAGCGCGACGCCGATCCCGCGCCGTGCCGCGGCCGCGATGACCACACCGGAGGCCTGCGCGGTGCCCATCACCGTGCTGACATTGGTCTGGCTGAAAACGCGTTCGACGGCGAGCACGTCCGGGACGTGCGCGTCGAGCCATTCGTCGATCGCGTCCGCAATCTTCAGCAGGCGCAACTCCAGCGGCATGTCCGGGGTGGTCCCGACCACCCCGACGTCCACCAGGGAGGAGCGCCGGTTCGGTTCGACATCGACCACGCCCAGGCCGCAGCGGGTCAGGCCCGGGTCCACTCCCAGCACGCGCATGGCCGACGGCGACGGCCGGACCGGTGTCAGTCGTTCTCGATTTCGGCGAGGACGTCCGCGCTGATGTCGGCGTTGGAGTAGACGTTCTGGACGTCGTCCAGGTCCTCGAGGGCATCCACCAGCTTCATGAACTTCCGGGCCGCGTCCGCGTCGAGATCCACGGCCATCGAGGACACGAACTCGATCTCGTCGGTTTCGTATTCGATGCCGGCCTCTTCCAGCGCGCCCACGACGGCGCGCAGGTCCGTGGGATCGGTGTGGACCTCGAAGTTGTCGCCCTGCTCCTTGACTTCCTCCGCGCCGGCTTCGAGCACCGCCATCAGGAGGTCGTCTTCCGTGAGCCCGTTCCTGGGCAGGGACACCACGCCCTTGCGCGAGAACATGTAAGACACCGACCCCGGGTCGGCAATGGTGCCGCCGTTGCGGGTGATGGCCAGGCGAACCTCGGAGGCGGCCCGGTTCTTGTTGTCGGTGAGGCACTCGATCAGCACAGCGGAGCCCTGCGGCCCGCGGGCCTCGTAGATGATTTCGCTGTAGTCCACCGTTTCGCCGGTCAGACCGGCGCCGCGCTTGACCGCGCGGTCGATGTTGTCGTTGGGAACCGAGGTCTTCTTGGCCTTTTGGACGGCCAGTTCCAGCGCGGGGTTGCCGGACATGTCCGCTCCCCCGTTGCGCGCCGCCACCTCAATGTTCTTGATCAGCTTCGCGAACGACTTGGCACGCCTGGCGTCGATCACGGCCTTCTTGTGCTTGGTGGTTGCCCACTTCGAGTGTCCGGCCATGCTTACGCCTCTCCTCTGACGATGCGGATGAAAAGTTCGTGGATGCGGCGCTCCCCCGTAATCTCCGGGTGGAAGGATGTCGCCAGCAGATGCCGCGAACGCACTGCCACTATTCTAGCTGTCCCGTGCAAAGTGTCGGTGTGGGAGGCCTCCTCCGGCTCGACGGTGGCCAGGACCTCCACGCCCTCGCCCACGCGTTCCACCCAGGGCGCACGGATGAACACCGCGTGGACCGGCGCGGGGCCCTGGCCGGGAAACGCCGCGCTGAACTCCAGGCCCCGGAAGTCCAGGTCGGACTCGAACGACTCGCGCTGCCGGCCGAAGGCGTTCCGCCGCACCGTAATATCCAGGCCGCCCAGCGTCTGCTGCGGTTCGCCCTTCAGGTCAGTGGCCGGATCTGAAATCTCCCGGGCCAGCATGATCATGCCCGCGCAGGAACCGTAGACCGGCATCCCCGCCTCGATCCGCCGCTTCAGCGGGTCGGCCAGCTCAAAAATGCGGGTGAGCTTGTCGATCGTCGTGGATTCACCGCCGGGGATGACCAGGCCGTCCACGGCCGCCAGTTCCGCCGGCCGGCGCACCGGCACCGCCGTGGCGCCGCTGTGCTGCAGGACGGATAGATGTTCGCGGACATCGCCCTGCAGGGCGAGCACACCAATCGTGACCACGGTGACGGTTCCTCGGAATTCGCATCGGGGCCGCCTCAGTGGCGGCCGTACGGAAAAACAGTAGTGCCATCCGGTCCGGCGATGTTAAACGGTGCCCCCGCCCGGTGTGGGGACCGACACTGTTCGGCCCGGGCCGGCGGTGCCCGGGCACGGCGGCTTGTATAGTCTCTACTCATGCGACACCTCCTTGCGACCGTTGCCGGAAAGGCCGTAAAGGCGGTAGCCAGGCTCCGCGGCGGCGGTTCCGCACTGCCCGGCCTGGTGGCCGAAAAAATCGATCCGCAGTTCCTGCCGCGCACGCTCGGCGAACTGCCGCGCGGCGTCATAGTGATCAGCGGTACGAATGGCAAGACCACTACCACCAAGATGGTGGTGGAGCTGCTGCAGGGGCAGGGCCTGAAGGTGTTCACGAACCGCACGGGCAGCAACTTCACCCGCGGCGTGGTCGCTGCCGTGCTGGGCGATTCCAACGCCCGCGGCCGGCTTGACGCGGACATTGCCGTCTTGGAGCTGGACGAAGCCCACGCCGTTCACTTCGTCAAACTGGTGGCCCCGCGCTACAGCCTGCTGCTCAACGTCATGCGCGACCAGCTGGACCGCTTCGGCGAAATCGAAACGACCGCGGGATTCCTCCGGCAGATTGCCGCCGCGACGACCGAGGCAGTGGTACTGAACCGGGAAGACCCGCGCATCGCGGCGCTGGCGGGCGCCGTGGTCGCGCCGCGGATTGAATACTTCGGGCTGGCACCGCAGCTGCGCCACATGTTCCCGCACGACGACGACATGCGGTCCGCCGCGTCCGCCGGCCCCTCCGGTACCACCGCCGACGACGCCGGCCGGCCGAGCGCCGACGTCGTGCTCTCGGCCTGCGAAGGGGCCGCCGCAACCTTCCAGCTGGACGGCCGCGAGATCGAGGTCGAGCTGAAGCTGACCGGCGTCTACAACGTGTTCAACGCCGCCGCGGCGATGGCGCTGGCGCGAACCGTGCTGGGCCCCGCGGTGGACGAACCGGCGCTGCTGGCCTCGCTGGAGAACGTGACCCCGGCCTTCGGCCGCGGTGAATCGCTGACCGTCAACGGCCAGCCGCTGGACCTGGTGCTGGTGAAGAACCCGGCCGGTTTCCGACTGGCACTGAAGTCCTTCCCCGCCGCCGGCTACCGGACCATGATCGCCATCAACGACAACTACGCGGATGGGCGGGACATGTCCTGGCTGTGGGACGTCGACTTCGATTCGCTGCGGGACACTGGCGTGGCCGAGGTTTCCGGGGTCCGGGCGCGCGACATGGGGCTGCGCCTCTTCTACGAGGACGTTCCCGTGGACCGGGTGGACACGGACCTCAATGCCTCGCTGCAGCGCTTCATTGCGGGCGATCCGGAGACGCCGAAGCGCATCTACTGCACCTACACCGCCATGCTGGCGCTGCGCCGCGAGCTCGGCAAACTGACCGAAGTGGAAGTGGTCTCCTGATGGACGCTCCTGTTATCGACCTGCTCCAGCTCTACCCGCGGGACATGAACATCTACGGCGACTGGGGAAATGTCCTGGTGCTGCGCAAACGCCTGGAGCTGCGCGGCTACGACGTCCGGCTGCACGAGTACAACCCCGGCGACGCGTTCCCCGGGCAGGTGGACCTGATCGTGGGCGGCGGCGGCCAGGACTCCGGCCAGAACAAGATCCAAGCCGACCTGCTGGCCCAGGGCGGCCGGCTGCGGGAACTGGCCGAGGACGGCCTGCCGATGCTGGCGGTCTGCGGCCTCTACCAGCTGTTCGGCCACCGGTTCACCACCCACACCGGCGAGGTCATCACGGGCATCGGGCTGCTGGATGCCGAGACCGTGGGCGGGCCCACCCGGCTGATCGGCAACACCATGCTCGAAAGCGGCGAGTTCGGCACGATTATCGGGTACGAGAACCACAGCGGCCTGACCACCCTCGGCAGCGATGTCCGGCCGTTGGGACGGGTCACCAAGGGCCAGGGCAACAACGGCACCGACGGCACCGAGGGAGCCCGCTTCCAGAACGTCATTGCCACCTACCTGCACGGTTCCCTGCTGCCCAAGAACCCGGCCGTGGCCGACTACCTGATCCGCCACGCCGTCGAGCGGCGCTACGGGAGCTTCAACGACGTGGCGCTGGACATTCCGCATGAGGCCGAGGCCCGCGCCGACGCGGCGGCCCGTCCGCGCTGACATCGGCTGGCGCTGACGCCGGACCGCCGCTGAGCCGGCCCGCCGCTGAGCCGGTCCGGGCGACGGACCGTGGCGTCATTCGCCGCTGAGCAGCCACTCGCGGGCGACGTCCGTCGGGGCTCCCATGGACTCGACGGTCGCCTTGGTCCGTAGCCGGCTGGCCGCGTCCGCCTGTTCGGACACGCACCAGTCCCCGGACTTCGCGGCTGCCGCCAGCGCATCGGCTGCCACCGGGCACCAGCGGCGCCCGGGTCCGTCGA
>NZ_JBNHGL010000234.1:0-4367 GCF_059091245.1 Arthrobacter sp. Y3225116 | reverse complement strand
CCGGGGCGGCGGGCTGCCGTGCGGCGCCTTCGGCGGCGACGGCGAAGATCGGGGTGCCGACCTCTACGGTCTGCCCCTCCGGCACCAGCAGCTCCGATACCACGCCCGCGTAGGGGCTGGGGAGCTCGACCAGCGACTTGGCCGTCTCGATCTCCACGATGACGTCGTTGACCGCCACGGTGTCCCCCGGCTTGACCTTCCAGGACACGATTTCGGCTTCGACCAGTCCCTCGCCGACGTCCGGGAGGTTGAAAATCTGCGTGTTCGACATGGAAACTCCGATATCAGTAGGCGAGCGAACGGTCGAGGGCCTCGAGCAGGCGGTCGATGTCCGGCAGGTACTGTTCCTCCACTTTCGCCACCGGGTAAGGCATGTGGAAGCCGCCGACGCGCAGCACCGGCGCCTCCAGGCTCAGGAAGGCGCGTTCGCCGACGCGCGCGGCGATCTCCCCGCCGATGCCGCCGAAGGTCGGGGCTTCGTGGGTGACGATCAGCCGCCCGGTCTTCTTTGCGGATGCGGTGATGGTGTCGAAGTCGATCGGGGAGATGGAGCGCAGGTCGATGACCTCCACGCTGTTGCCGTCCTCCTCCGCCGCCTTCGCCGCGGCCAGGGCGACCGGTACCAGCGGCCCGTAGGCGACGATCGTCGCGTCGGTGCCTTCGCGAACCACCTGAGCGCTGAAGGCGTCGCGGCCGGCCGACTCGGTGTCCACCTCGCCCTTGAGCCAGTAGCGGCGCTTGGGCTCGAAGATGATGACCGGGTCCTGGCTGGTCACCGCCTGCTGGGTCATCCAGTAGGCATCGTGCGCGTTCGAGGGGGTGATGATGCGCAGGCCGGGCGTGTGCGCGAAGAGGGCCTCCGGGGACTCCGAGTGGTGCTCGATGGATCCGATGCCGCCGCCGTAGGGGATGCGGACGACGACGGGGGCCGACAGGAGCCCGGAGCTGCGGGTCCGGATCTTGGCCAGCTGGGTGGTGATCTGGTTGAACGCCGGGAAGACGAAGCCGTCGAACTGGATCTCACAGATCGGCCGGTAGCCGCGGAAGCACAGCCCGATGGCGGTGCCGAGGATGCCGGACTCGGCCAGCGGCGTGTCGACCACGCGGTCGGCGCCGAACTCGGCCAGCAGCCCTTCGGTGACCCGGTAGACCCCGCCGAGCTTGCCGATGTCCTCGCCCATGATCAGCGTCTTCGGATCATTGGCGAGGGCCTCGCGCAGCCCGCTGGTGATGGCCTTCGCGATCGTCATGGTGGTCATCGGCGCGCCTCCCCGGCAGCGTTGTCGTCGGTGGCGGAATCGGCGAAGCCGGCCTGGTACTGCCGGTGCCATTCCAGCTCCTCGCGGACCAAGGGGTGCGGATCGGCGTAGACGTTGGCGAAGTGGTCCTCGAAGTCCGGGGCCTCCATGGCCAGGACGTCGGCGCGGGTGGTTGCCGCGAGCTTGTCGGCTTCGGCCGAAACCTCGTCGAAGAACCCGTCGCCGGCCGTGTTGGTGCTGCGCAGGTACCGTTCCAACCGCAGCAGCGGATCGCGTTCCCGCCAGCCCTCTTCCTCGGCAGCCTCACGGTATTTGGTCGGGTCGTCGGCGGTGGTGTGGGCGCTCATCCGGTAGGTGAACGCCTCGATCAGCACGGGCCCGTTGCCCGAGCGGGCGTGTTCCACGGCCCACCGGGTGACCGCGTGAACGGCGACGACGTCGTTGCCGTCCACCCGGATGCCGGGGAACCCGTAGCCGGTGGCACGCATGGACAGCGGAACGCGGGACTGGACCGCCGTCGGCACGGAGATGGCCCAATGGTTGTTCTGGCAGAAGAACACCACCGGGGACTGGTTGGAGGCGGCGAACACCATCGATTCGTGGACGTCCCCTTCCGAGCTGGCGCCGTCGCCGAAGTAGGCGACGGCCACTCCGTCGTCGCCGTCGCGCTGAATGCCCATGGCGTAGCCGACCGCATGCAGCGACTGGGCGGCAAGCACCAGCGTATAGAGGTGGAAGTTCGTCTCCCGCGGGTCCCAGCCGCCCTGGCTGATGCCGCGGAAGAGCTTGAGCATGTTGGAGAGGTCCAGGCCGCGGGTGAGGGCGACGCCGTGCTCGCGGTAAGTGGGAAACACATAGTCCTGCGGCTGCAGCGCGCGGCCGGAGCCGATCTGCGCCGCTTCCTGCCCGAGCAGGGGAGGCCAGAGCAGCAGCTGGCCCTGCCGCTGCAGGGCGGTGGCTTCCTGGTCGAAGCGGCGGACCAGTGCCATGTCGCGGTACATCCCGCGCAGCGCCTCGCCGTCGAGGTGGGCTGCGTAGGGGCTGTACTTCGCATCGTCGCGGACGGTCCCGTCGGGGGCCATCAGCTGCACCAGCGGAGGCGCGTCCGAGGGGTCGCTGGACACCAGCGACTGTTCCAACTCTTCGATGTCGAATTCCGAGGCGGGCAGGTGCTCAGCGCCCATACGAACTCCTCGCCGATCCGCTGCCTCAGCGGCAGAGATCTTCGCTGTTCATATATGCCGGGCCGGGAATACATTCCTGGCCCGGCATATATCTGTCGTTTATCTCGTCCTAGCCTAATGGCAGGTGCCGTGCGGGCCGGTCACATTACCGTCAGGAAACGCCCGGACCGTTTGTATAGTTCTCACAGAGCGCCAGGAAGCGGCTGTTGGCTTCCACTTCACCGATGCTGACCCGCACGCCCTCCCCGGCGAAGGCCCGCACGGACAGCGCCTGCCGGCCGGCCAGCTCTGCGAACTCCTGCGCCCGGTCGCCCAGCGGCAGCCAGACGAAGTTGCCCTGCGTTTCCGGGATCTTCCAGCCGAGCAGGTTCAGTCCGGCGACCACGCGGTCCCGTTCGTCGACGAGGCTTTGTACCCTTTCTACAACTTCGTCGTAGTGGCGCAGCGAGGTGATGGCCGCATGTTCGGCCAGGCTCGACACCGCGAACGGGGTGGCGGCCACGCGCAGGTGCCGGGTGATCTCCGGCTGCGAAATCGAATAGCCCACCCGCAGGCCGGCCAGCCCGTGGGCCTTCGAGAACGTGCGGAGCACCACCACGTTGGGGTACTTCTGGTACATGGCCACGCCGTCCACCACCTCGGGGTCGCGGACGAATTCCGTGTAGGCCTCGTCGATGACCACGATGATGTCGTCGCGCACGCTGCGGACGAACCCTTCTACTTCCGCCTCCGTCAGCGCCGGTCCTGTGGGGTTGTTCGGCGTGCACAGCAGGATGACCTTGGTCCGGTCGGTCACGGCGTCCAGCATCGCGGCCAGGTCATGCGAGCCGTCGGACCGGTTCGGGACCTGCACGCTGCGGGCACCGGAGAGGCCGACCATGATCGGGTAGGCCTCGAAGGACCGCCACGCGTAGATCACCTCGTCTTCGGTGCCGTCCTCGTGCTGTCCGGCAAACGTCTGCAGGATCTGCACCAGGGCGCCCAGGCTTCCGGCGCCGGTGACCACGTCGTCGGCCGGGACATTCAGGAACCGGCCGAGTTCGGTCCGCAGCGCGGTGCACAACGGATCGGGGTAGCGCATGATGCCGGCCGTCTGCGCGCTCACGGCTTCCAGCACGGCGGGCAACGGGGGCAGCGGGTTTTCGTTGGAGGACAATTTATAGGACTGCAGTCCCTGGATTGCGGCCGGCGGTTTGCCGGCAGCATATTTGGGCAGCCTGTCGAGCACCGGCCGGGGGTGGATCCGGCCCGACGCACCTGCTGCCGGAACCGCAGCTTCCTTGATGGGGTTCTCAGGAGGAGTCATGCCTTAAAGGATACGTGCGCCGATGACCGGGTTTTCCGCGCCCCGGCGGCCCGGATGTGGCAGCATACACGCATGGGAAAGTTCATTGTGCGGGTCGTCGTCAACGCGCTGGCGCTGTGGGTGGCGAGCTGGATCCTGCCCGGCCTTGCCATCGAGGCATCCGCAGCGGCCGACGTCGCCGGCAACGAGTCCCTGGGCACGGTGCTGGCCTACCTTTTCATCGGCCTGATCTTCGGCCTGGTCAACGCCATTGTCCGGCCCATCATTTCCTTCCTCTCGCTTCCCGTCACCATCCTGACGCTGGGCCTGTTCACCATCGTGATCAATGCGCTGATGCTGGTGCTGACGGCCTGGCTGTCCAGTTTCACGCCGGTCGAGTTCGTCGTCGATTCCTTCTTTTGGACGGCTATCCTCGGCTCGCTGATCATCAGCCTGGTCTCGCTGGTAGTGGGCACCCTGACCCGCACCCGCTGATTCCGGGGCGGCTACCCGGGCCCGCCCCGGCCTGCCGGCGGCGGTCCCTTCCGGAGGGGCGGAAGGCCGGAGCGGGACGGCTTTGGCCCGTCGGGCTGCGACCGGCGCAGGGCGAAAAGATGCTGCCTGGCCGTGCCGCCGGCG
>NZ_JBNHGL010000233.1:0-4446 GCF_059091245.1 Arthrobacter sp. Y3225116 | reverse complement strand
GGCCGGCGTCGAGCCGGGCCAGATCGGCCTGCTGATCAACACCTCAGTCACCCGCAAGAACCTCGAGCCGTCCGTCGCGGTGAAAATGCACCCCAACGTCAGCGTGGCGAATTCGCGCAGGTAGTCGGCGCGGGTGGAATCCGGGTGGTTCAGCCGCTCGAAGGTGGTTTCCTGGGTCGGCTGCGCGTCCTCGCCCGCGACGATCAGCGCGTACTTGATCTGCCCGGCATCGATCATGTTGGCGGCCAGCGTGATGCCGTTGACGAAGCCCAGGCAGGCGTTGGCCAGGTCGAAGTTCATGGCCGACGACGGCAGGCCCAGCCCGTGGTGGATTTTCACCGCGACGGACGGCTCGAGGTTCTTGCGGGTGACTGAGGTGTTGATCAGCAGGCCGATCTGGCCCGGCTCGACGCCGGCCTCGGCGAGGGCCTTCGCGCCGGCCTCGATGGCGGCGTCGTCGAATGACGAACCGGGCGACCACCAGCGGCGTTCGGTCACGCCGGCAACACGTTCCAGCAGCCTCCGGGAGAGCTTCAGGCGCTTCAGGCTGGGTGCCAGCCGGTCGTCGAAGTCGGCGGAACTGACGGCTACCGGGGCCTCCACGCTCGAGACGGCCAGCAGCGCCGTGTTGTCATGTCGAAACGTCGCGTTACCGATCAATATCCAGCCTTTATTCGTCTTCGGGGACGGTCACCTGTAAACGGAAAATCCCCCATTGGTACCCGAACTCTTAACTATGCACCCCGAACCAGCGTTCCGCACATGCAAAGAAGGGCATGCGTGTGTGGTCATTGTCTCTCCGGCTGCCTGTCCCCGTGCCTCGGACCGCCTTGCAGACGTTGCTCAGGGGCCCGAAAGCGCGATCCCGGGGGCCGTTCGGATCCACCTGGCTGCGGGCCGGAATCTTTTGCGATTCCCTTGTTGTTTAAGCGGCGGTCCGCCAGAAACAGCACCCCGGCAAGCGTGCAGGCGACGGCGGGCCAATAGCTGTAGCGGTAGTCGGCTGCCGGGACGATGGGGAAGTATCCCACCAGGTAGAGGAGCGCCGACCAGCCCAGGGCGGCGACCTGCGGCCGCAGGTACCGTGCCTTGGGGAGTGCCACGATCAGCGCTATCGAGGCGGCGAGCCAAAACCAGGCCTTAAAGAACCAGGGAAAAGTCTTCAGCCCGAACTCAACGACGTAGTCATAGAGAATGTTGTCCGCCTTCGACGACTCCACGCGGTACTCGGCGGGGACGACCTCCGCGCCGGTACCGACGAATTCCAGCTTGCTGGTGAAGAGGAACCGGGCGTAGGTCTCTGCGCGGTAGTACAGGTAGCGGGCCGGATGCGTCACCACTTCATCAATCCACAGGTCCCGGACCTCCGGCTGATAGGCGATCGGTTCAAAGGATTTGCCGGTTGCCCCGCGGCCGTAGCACTTCCAATAAGCATCCCAAATAGCTTCTTCAGCCTGGCATTTTTCGCGGGCGGCAAGCAGTTTGTCTTCCAGTTCCCGGGGGATATCCGCGTCCCGTATATCTTCGGCGGGCACGGTGAAGATGATGTCGTCGAGGAAGACTTGGGATAGCTGGCCGGTGGCTTTGGGCTGGAATGCGGCGTTGAACGCCGCGCCCGTGCCCAGCATCAACACCAGGAACGCCACGGCGGCCAGGACATATCCGCCCTGCAAGCGTTGGCGGTTGGCTGTCAGCCGTCTGCGCCGCGTCGGGGACGCGTTGCGCCAGGCCCGGTAGAGGAGGAAGACGAGGGGAAGGATCGCAAAGAACGCGTTTTTTCGAACCATCGCCCCGTACAGCAGGAACAACAGCGACAGGGCGAGCAACGGATACCGGAGCCTGGGGAAGCGCTCGGCGAGCAGGATGAGGACGGTGCCGCTAAAGAACGCGATCATCATGTGCACGTCCTTCCACATCACGCCCAGGAACGTGATGGTGAACGGCAGCAACGGAATCGCGAGGGCGAGCGAAGACATGAGCCGGCTGCGGGTGAGATCGTGAAGGTAGATGGCCAGCAGCAGCGCGGCGATGAACGTCAAGCACATTTGCGCCAGGACCATCGCGCTGACTTCGCCGGTCAGCCTGTACAAGCCTGTCCAGCCGACGGTCATGACGGCGGGGTGCCAGTCGTCCAGCGGAATCAGGCCGAGGACCTGCTTGAGCTGATGGGCGGAATCATTCGTCATGCGCCCGGGGTGGTTCGCCACCCACAGAAAGGCCGTGGCCAGGAAAGCGGCGGCGCCCAAGACCGTAAGCCACCGGTAGTCCGCCCCAGTCCACGCGGTGCGCACACCCCTCGGGCCGCCGGCCCGGGCACGGGGGGAAAGGGCCGATGAACCGCTCACGTGTTCGTCCCGTCCAGACGCGCATCGGCCCGGTCCGCCCACGCCCCGCCTGCATCCTGCCGGTGCTGCGGCGGCTCCAGGCGCAGGTATGCCAGGCGCGCTGCTTCATGCCGTCCCCGCTTCAAGCCGTCGAGGATGATGCCGATACAACCCACCAGAACCGCGAGGCCCATCACGGCGGCAGCCAGGATCGCCGTCGGGAACCGGGGCACCAGGCCGGTCTGGAAGAACTCGGCGACCACGGGCACCCCCAACCCCAGCGAAGCCAGTGCCAGCACTGCGGCGATGATGCCGTGGAAGAGGGCCGGCCGTTCATGCCGGACGAGCTCGAAGATGAGGGACAGGATTTTAAAGCCATCCGAATAGGTATTGAGCTTGCTTTCGCTCCCCTCGGGCCGTTGGCGGAATCCGACTTCGACCTCGGCCTGCGGCAGCCGCAGGGACGTGACGTGCACCGTGAATTCGGTCTCGATTTCGAATTCCTTGGACACGGCGGGGAATGACTTGACGAAGCGGCGCGAAAAGACGCGATACCCCGACAACATGTCCGAAACCTGGGATCGGAAGAGGACGCTGACAACCCGGTTGAACATCCGGTTCCCCATGGCGTGCCCCGGGCGGTACGAACCGGTTTCCGCCGTGTCGGCACGAACACCGAGCACATGATCGTAGGGTCCGTCCAGCAGGGCGTCGATCAGGCGTGGCAGGTCCGCTGCCTCGTACGTGTCGTCGCCGTCGATCGTGACGTAGATATCGGCGTCAATATCCGCAAACGCCCGCCGGATGACGTTGCCCTTGCCCTTGCGCGTTTCCGTCCGGACGATGGCGCCGGCGGCCCGCGCCAGCTCGGCAGTCCGGTCGGAACTGTTGTTGTCGTAGACATAGACCATTATTCCCGGGACTGCGAGCCTCAGGTCCCGGATCACGGTGGTGACTGTCTGTTCTTCGTTGTGGCAGGGGACAATGGCGGCAATGCGCTGCCCTGGATGACGGGCTGGATCTGACACGGGCGAAAGCACTCCTAACCAGACGTGGCCTGGCCTTTAGGGTAGTTGTCCGTGGCCCTTACACAAGGTTGCCACCCCGCCCGCCGGGATGACCGCACCTGCACACGCCGGCCGCTCCACACGTTTGTCCACCGCGACAAGCCCGTCGTGCCCGTGTATCCGCGGCGGGCACGGTAGATTGAGGCAAGGAAAACGTCCGCCGCGGGAGACACAACGTGCATCTTAAATCTCTGACTGTGCGGGGCTTTAAGTCTTTTGCGTCGGCGACGACCTTCGACTTCGAGCCCGGCGTCACCGCCGTGGTCGGTCCGAACGGGTCGGGAAAGTCCAACGTGGTGGACGCCCTCGCCTGGGTGATGGGGGAGCAGGGCGCCAAGACGCTGCGCGGCGGCAAGATGGAGGACGTCATCTTCGCCGGCACGGCGGGCCGCCCGCCGCTGGGCCGGGCGCACGTGTCGCTGACCATCGATAATTCCGACGGCGCCCTGCCGATCGAATACTCCGAAGTCACCATCTCCCGCACCCTGTTCCGCACGGGCGGCTCCGAATACGCCATCAACGGCAGCAACTGCCGGCTGCTGGACATCCAGGAACTGCTCTCGGACTCCGGGCTGGGCCGGGAGATGCACGTGATCGTCGGGCAGGGCCAGCTGGACAAGGTGCTGCACGCGACGCCGGAGGACCGCCGGGGCTTCGTGGAGGAAGCCGCCGGCATCCTCAAGCACCGCCGGCGCAAGGAAAAGACGGTGCGCAAGCTGGAGTCGATGCAGGCCAACCTGCAGCGGCTGACCGATCTCACCGGCGAGATCCGCCGGCAGCTGACGCCGCTGGGCAAGCAGGCCGAGGTGGCCCGCCGGGCCCAGCAGGTCCAGTTCGAGGTACGCGATGCCCGCGCCCGGCTGCTCGCCGACGAGCTGCTGGACCTGAGCACCTCCCTGGCCCAGGAAGTGGCGGACGAGGCGGCGCTGAAGACCCGGCAGGCCGAGGTGGAGAAGACCCTGGAGTCCGGGCGCCGGCGCCTGGCCGAGCTGGAGCGGCTCGCGGCCGAAGCCACCCCGGAGCTCAACGCCGCGCGCGAGCGCTGCTACCAGCTC
>NZ_JBNHGL010000232.1:0-4471 GCF_059091245.1 Arthrobacter sp. Y3225116 | reverse complement strand
CCGACCGGGCGGGGCCTGACCGGGCCCATCTGGCTGCCGCCGGGCGACGCGCGGAGAACGAGGTGGTCGGCGCGCCCACCGGCATCATGGACCAGTACGCCTCCCTGTTCGGGGCGGCCGGGTCCGCGGTGTTTCTGGACTGCCGGAGCGAAGCCGTGGAACTGGTGCCGCTGGACCTCGCGGCTGCGAGCCTGGCGTGCCTGGTCATGGATACCAAGGTTTCGCACGCCCATGCCACCGGCGACTATGCCAGCCGCCGCGAATCCTGCAACCGGGCAGCGGAAGCCCTGGGTGTGCCGCTGCTGCGCGACGTACCGCTCGACCGGCTGCCGGAAGCTCAACGGCTGCTCGACGATGAGACCTTCCGCCGCGCCCGGCATATCGTTACCGAGAACGTGCGCGTGGTGGAGACCGTGAAAGCGCTGCGCGCCGAGGGGCCCGCAGCCGTCGGGCGGTTGCTGGACGCCAGCCACGTTTCCATGCGCGACGACTTCGAGATTTCCTGTCCGGAGCTGGACTTGGCCGTGGAGGCCGCACAGGCGAACGGCGCCCTGGGTGCCCGCATGACCGGCGGGGGATTCGGCGGTTCAGCCATCGCCCTGGTCCCGGCAAACGAGGTGGATGCGGTGCGGGATGCGGTCTTGCGGGCGTTCGCTTCGCGCGGCTTCCGGCAACCGGAATTGTTCACCGTCATCTCCGCGGACGGTGCGCGGCGGCTGTTGTAAGTCCGGGACTATCCGGGCAGCGGGCCGGCCAGCGCGACCACGAGCGTGGCGGTGATCATGGACGGGCCAAACGGGATGTCCGAATCCCGCTTCAGCACGCGGGCCAGCATGAGCAGGACGATGGCCGCCGCGTTCAGCAGGAACGCCCCCAGCAGCACGGCCACCCAGGCCGCTACGCCGTCATAGCCGGCATACAGGCCCACGACGGCAGCAAGCTTCACGTCTCCCATGCCGATGCCGCCGGGCTTGATCAAGGCCGCCAGCAGGTAGGCGGCAAACATCGCCAGCGAGCCGAGCAGCCCGGCCAGGACCGGCTGCCACGCGGAGCCCGTCAAGGCAGGCAGGAGCAGCAGCGCCACTGCCGTCCCCAGGAACGGAAGGACCACGCGATTCGGCAGCAACTTGTGCCGCAGGTCAATCGCGGCCAGCAGCACCCCCAGGACGGCGAGAAGGCCGAAGGCGGGAAGCTCTGCCGCTTCCCGGGCCGGAACCAGGAGGCCGCAGAGGATGCCCGTTGCAGCCGCCATCGGCCAGCGCCACGCGGCAGGAAGTGCTGTGCGGTCCTCCCGGTGGGCGAGGGCGAAGACGCACCAGCCGGCCAGGGCTCCGAGCGCGGCAAGCAGGAGCGGTAACAGCACGGTCACCGGACCCTCTCACAGGCCACAGCCCTTGTTCCTTTAGGTCCCTCGGCTCCGTGGATCGTTGGTCACCCTTTCATCACATCATTGCCCGACATAGGCTCACAGTAGGAAGAATCGATTAACCTCTAGGAGTATCAGAGATCCGGGCTTCTGCAGAGGCCCGGATGGCCTTCGGGCATGAGCCCGACGCGGACCGTGCAGGGAGGAGATGCAAAATGAGTGACCCGGGTGCGGCCGTAGTGATCGAAGACGACGTGGACATCCGCAATCTGGTGAGCGCCGTCCTCCTGCAATCAGGATTCGACGTGCAGGCGGCCGCGAGCGGGCGGGAAGGGATCCATGCCGTGCGGCAACGGATCACCACCGTCGTCACCCTGGACATCTCGCTGCCGGACATCGACGGCTTCGAAGTGCTCCGGCGGATCCGCCAGTTCAGCAACTGCTACATCGTGATGCTCACCAGCAGGAACGAAGAACTCGACACGCTCACGGCGTTGCAGCTTGGCGCAGACGACTATATGACGAAACCGTTCCGTCCCCGCGAGCTGCGGGCCAGGATCCATGCGATGATGCGCCGGCCCCGTACCCCCCATCCGCTGGAAGCCACCCCGGCCAACGCACCGCCGCTGCCGGCGGCCCCGCCCGCCGACAGCAGAATCCTCGAGCACAATGGGCTCGTCCTTGATTCGGACCGGCGTACGGCCTCGCGCGGGGGCGAGGAATTGCGGCTGACCAGGAGCGAGTTCAACGTGCTCCAGGAGATGCTGCGCAGCTCGGGGGCGGTCCGCTCGAAGGCCGAACTGGTCAAGGTAGTGCGCGGGGACTATTACCCGGAGGACGCCTATATCAGCGAAGCGGACGAGCGGGCGATCGAAGTCCACGTGGGCAATCTGCGGCGCAAACTGAAGGAAGATCCGCACCGCCCGCGCTGGCTCGTTACGGTGCGGGGAATCGGTTATCGGCTGGCTCCGCAGCGCCCGGTGTAGCGGGTGCTCCTCCCTCGGCCCTCATTCCCTGCATTTCCCTGATCGTGGCCGCACCGCATTCATGGATGAGACCAAGCAAAGCGGTTGCCTCGGTGAAATCCGCCGCACGAATATGATCCTCCACCTTGCCGGCCAGCCAAGCCAGTCGGCTGGCACCCACCATCATCGAGGCGGTCTTCAGGCTGAGGGCTGCGTCCAGGGAATCGGTCCGGTCCTGGCTGTCCAACGCGGTTTCCAGGCAGCTGAACCGTTCCGGCCATGCTTCGGAAAAGTCCTGGACCAAGCCGCGGGCGATGCCGTGGTCGGCCAAACCGTCGCCAAGGTCTTCCACTACCGCGCGGTCAACCAGCGGCAGGGCGTGGTGCTGGTCAGCGGTCATCATGGCAGGCGCCGCGCGGGGCGGGTCCCGGCCGGGGCCAGCCCGGTCGGTGCACAGAGGGTGGATGGGGTGGGCATGGTTCGAGACTACTTTCAGATGGCGGGCGGGTCTGTCGGTTTTCCGGTTTCTTTGGCTAATGTTGCGGGATTGCTGAGGTTGCCGACGTGCCTGCCGGTCCTCGGTCAGCCGCCCAGGGTGGCGATGATGTTCAGTGCCGCAGGGCCGAGCAGCGCGATAAAAAGCACCGGAAGAATGCAGAACATCAGCGGGAAGACTACCTTGACCGGGATCTGCATGGCCTTTTCCTCGGCGCGCTGGCGCCGCTTGACGCGCATTTCGGCCGCCTGCGTGCGGAGCACGCCGGAGACGGAAACTCCGTAGGCGTCCGCCTGGATGACGGCGCGAACGAACTGCTGCAGGTCCTTCGAGGTGGTCCTGCCGGCCAGCGAGTCGTAGGCCTCGCGGCGTGAGCGGCCCACCTGCATGTCCTGCAGGACGCGGATCAGTTCGGCGGCCAGCGGGCCGGAACCGTTCGCTCCTACCCGGGCTACCGCCGCGTCGAAGCCCAGGCCGGCCTCCACGGCGATGGTCATTTGGTCCAGCGTGTCCGGCAGTTCCTCGCTGATGGTTGCCTGGCGTTTCTGGCCCGCGCTGTGCAGCAGAAGGTCAGGGAGGCAGTAGGCGACGACGGCGATGACGATCGCCAGCAGGACGCTGGGCCCCGCGGATGCGGCGGCCACGTACAGGAGTCCGACCACAATGCCTGCCACGGCAAGTACGATCTTGGCAGCCATGAGCCGCTTCAGCGGCCAGGCCTCGGGACGTCCGGCCAGCGCCAGCTGGCGTTCCAAGCGCTGGGCAAAGGTTGCCGGCGTGAACCGGTTGGCCAGCGCCTCGAACCTGCGCCCGCGCTTGCGTTTGACCGCGCGCGGGCCGGCCAGGCCACGGGACAAATTGGCCCGGATGGCCTCGTGCCGGGGATGCTTGCCGCCCAGCAGGGACCAGGCAAACAGCGGGAGCGACAGCACCAGGGCTGCGGCAGCCACCATGACAGTCAGCGGCATCGGCGGACTCCTTTACTTACGGTGCTGAAGTTTAGAACTTGAAGCTGACGACTTTGCGCATCCACAGCCCGCCCGCGACGAGCAGGGCTCCGGCCACGAACAGCAGGGAGAAACCGAGCGGGCTCTGGGTGAAACTGTCTAGGTAGCCGGGGCTGGACACGAACAGGAACCCGCTGAGGCCAAAGGGCAGGACCATCAGGACCAGGGCGGAGATCCGTCCTTCGGCGCTGAGCGCCTTGACCTGGCCCCGGATCTGGGAGCGCTCCCTGATCGTTTGGCCCACCTGGTCCAGGACTTCGGCCAGGTTGCCACCGACCTCGCGGTGGATGTCTATGGCCTGGGCGACCCAGTGGAAGTCTTCGCTGCCCATCCTGTCGGCCGTATCGTGCAGCGATTCGCCGAGGTCTCGGCCCAGCCGCGTTTCGTTGACCACCCGCCGCAGCTCTTCGGACGTCGGCGCCGCCGATTCGGCGGAGACCGCGTCCACGGCGCGCAGCAGGCTGTGGCCGGCACGCAGTCCGCTGGCCAGCAGCTGGAGCGTGTCGTCGAGCTGGTCGGCGAAGGCCGTCCGGCGCCGGCCGGCGCGGAAGACCAGAACCCCTTTGGCGACGGCCGGGGCCGCAACGGCCAGGAGCAGGCCGGCGGCGGGTCCCGCGAGCATAAGCCCGAGGGCCGC
>NZ_JBNHGL010000231.1:0-4480 GCF_059091245.1 Arthrobacter sp. Y3225116 | reverse complement strand
GGGCGGCCTGGTGCTGGTCTTCGTCGAGGCGGAAGCCTGCTGCCGAGGCGGCCTGCTCAAGATGGTCGAGCATCCGGCGGCGGCTGTGGGTCCTCCCCCGCGGGCCGGCCGCAGCGTTTCCTGCGTCCACGACGCGTCCCTCCCTCTCCCGGTACCAACGAAACCCTACCCGCCGGTGCCACCGTTCCGGCCGTCCCCCGCCTTAACGGCGCAGGGCGCCCCGGCTTCCCTGACGGGAAGACCGGAGCGCCCTGCGATGCGGAGCGTCAAGCGGCGCGATGCCGCCGGGGCCGCAGGTTAGTTGGCGGCGACAGCAGCGGCGCGGACGGACTCCATGGCCTTGGTCCACGGGATGAGCTGGTCGATCATCGGAGCCAGGGTGCCGGCGTTCTGCTCGGTCGGCTTGAAGTCGGCGAAGTTCTCGAAATCGGTGAACAGCGAGAACATGACCTGGTTGCGCACGTGGGCGATCTGCAGTTCAGACAGGATGTTGCGCAGGTGCTCGGCGGCACGGGCGCCACCCATGGAACCGTAGGAAACGATGCCGGCGGCCTTGTTGTTGAACTCGACGTTCAGGTAGGACAGGGCGTTGGTCAGGGCCGGCGTAACGGTGTGGTTGTACTCGCCGGTGACGAAGATGAAGCCGTCGAACTCGCTGATCTTGGCCGAGAACGCCTTGGTGTGGTCGTTCTGGTAGTTCTGGTACATGGCCGGGTAAGCTTCGTCCAGCAGGGGCAGGTTGAAGTCGGCGATGTCGACGACCTCGAACTCGGCGTCGGTGCGGCCGGCGGCCTGGGCGAGAACCCAATCGGCAACCTGCTTGTTGACACGACCCGGACGGGTGCTGCCGGTAACGATAGCGATCTTGGTCATAAATAACCCCTTCGAGGTCTGGTCCCGACGTGCCAACATTGTTGACGCGTCATGGTTTTGTTGACACGTCAATTATGCAGGGCGGAAACTTGAATTGTCAACCAAAGACGAGGAAGTGACAGCCGTGAACTCCGATACCCGCTGGCTGGACGATCACGAGCAAGAGATCTGGCGCGCCTTCCGGGAATTGCTGTGGGGCTTCGAGTCCGCCATGGACCGCCAGCTGCTGCGCGACTCCGATCTGTCCGGCGTGGAGTATTCGGTCCTGGCGTCCCTGTCGGAGGCGGACGAGGGCGTCATGCGGGCCCGGGACATTGCGCAGCAGCTGGACTGGGAGCGCAGCCGGCTGTCCCACCTGCTCAAGCGGATGGAAGCCCGCGGACTGGTGGAGCGGGTGGCTTGTGCCACGGATGCGCGGGGTTTCAACATCTCGATGACTGACGCCGGCTGGGATGCCATCCGGCAGGCCGCCCCCGGCCACGTCAGCTTCGTGCGCGAGAACGTCTTCGATCCGCTCTCGGCCGCGGAGCGCGAGGCGCTGCTCTCGGCAACCAGCAAGATCCAGCAGTCCATCCGCGACGCGGGCCTCTGGGGGAACAGCGGCAGGTCGTCCTGAGCCGAGGGATCACTCTAGGATTTCGGAGACTTCCAGCCACTCCAGCTCCAGGCCTTCCTTCTCCTCGGCGATTTCCTGCAGCTTGCGGTTCATCTCCGCCAGCCCGGCGAAGTCGACGTCGGCCTTGGCACCTGCCTTGTGCATCTGCTCCTTGAGCTTGTCCTCCTGCTGGCCCAGTTTGCCCAGTTGGCGCTCGATCCGGTTGAGGTCCTTCTTGGCCTGGCGCCTGTCGGCTTCGCTGTGCACGGCGCCGGAGGATGGTGCGGCGGCGCTTGCACCGGCCGGGGACGGCGCGGGCCTGCCGGCGAGCGCCGCTTCGCGGAGCTCGAGGTACTGGTCCACTCCCCCGGGCAGCCCGCGGAGCTTGCCGTCGCCCAGCAGCGCCACCTGGTGGTCGGTCACCCGTTCCAGCAGGTAGCGGTCGTGCGAGACGACCACCAGCGTGCCCGGCCAGCCGTCGAGCACGTCCTCCACGGCCGCCAGCGTGTCCGTATCCAGGTCGTTGGTGGGCTCGTCCAGCATCAGCACGTTCGGCTCCCCGACCAGCAGCCGCAGCAGCTGCAGGCGCCGCCGTTCCCCGCCGGACAAATCGCGCACCGGCGTCCACTGCTTCTCCTTGGAAAAGCCGAGCTGTTCCACCAGCTGGTTGGCGGAGACCTCGCGTCCGCCGATGTTGAAGACCTGGCGTTCGCGCTGGATCACCTCCACCACGCGCAGGTCCATGACATCGTCGAGTTCGCGGACTTCCTGCGTGAGCATGGCCGTCTGCACCGTCTTGCCGCGCTTGACCTTGCCGGCCGTGGGCTGGATCTCGCCGTTCAGCATCCGCAGCAGGGTGGTCTTGCCCGCCCCATTGACGCCGACCAGGCCGAGCCGTTCCCCCGGTGCCAGCCGCAGCGTGATGTTGTCGAACAGCGCGGCGGGCCCGCCGTCGCCGTCCGTGGGCCGCGGCGGCGGGGTGTAGGAAACCTGCTCGAGGTCCAGCACGTCCTTGCCGAGCCGGGCGGTGGCCATCTTGTTCAGGGCCACCGAGTCCCGGGGCTCGGGCACGTCCGCGATCAGCTCGTTGGCCGCTTCGATCCGGAACTTCGGCTTCGCGGTCCTGGCGGGGGCGCCGCGGCGCAGCCAGGCGAGCTCCTTTTTCACCAACTGCTGCCGCTTGCCTTCGACGACGGCGGCCGTCCGGTCGCGTTCCGCACGGGCCAGCACGTAGGCGGCATACCCGCCGTCGAACGGGTCGACGGTGCCGTCGTGGACCTCCCAGGTCCGGGTACACACTTCATCCAGGAACCAGCGGTCGTGGGTGACCACCAGGAAGGCCCCCTCGGTGGGGCGCCATCGCGTCTGCAGGTGCCGGGCCAGCCAGGCGACCCCCTCGACGTCGAGGTGGTTGGTCGGCTCGTCGAGCATGATCACGTCATGGGGCTCGATCAGCAGCTTGGCGAGGGCGACCCGGCGGCGCTGCCCGCCGGACAAGGACGACACCGTCGCGTGCCAGTCGACGTCGCCGACGAGGCCGTTCATGATTTCGCGGATCTGCGGGTTGGAGGCCCACTCGTGCTCGGCCGCTTCGCCGACGATCGCCACGCCGACCGGCAGGTCTCCGTCCAGCACGTCCTGCTGGTCCAGGTAGCCCACGTTGACGTCGCCGCGCTTGGTGACCCGGCCGTCGTCGGGCGTGGCGCGGTGCGCCAGCAGCCGCATCAGGGTGGACTTGCCGTCGCCATTGCGCCCGACCATGCCGATCCGGTCCCCTTCGTTCAGGCCGAGGGACACCGAGTCCAGGATGGTGCGGGTGGCAAAGGAGACGCTGACGTTTTCTGCGCCGAGCAGGTGGACCAAGGATGCTGCTTTCTGTTGCGTTGGTGGAGGCGGACGCGCCGCCGCGTTCCAGGGGCGGGGCCGGGCGGTCAGGCCATGATGCGGGCGCCGTGCACCGGTCCGCGGACCGGCAGGGCAACCACGCCGGCGACATCCGCGAGCCGCTGCCCCAGTTCGGCCGCCTCGCGCCGTCCGGCGGTCAGGAAGGCTACCGTCGGCCCGGACCCGGAGACCAAGCCCGCCAGCGCGCCTTCGGCCTCGCCCAGTTCTAGGATATCGGCCAGTTCGGGGGCCAGCTCGATGGCGGCCTCCTGCAGGTCGTTATGCAGGCAGCCGGCCAACTGGTGGACGTCGCCGGACTGCATTGCCTGCAGGATCGCCGGGTCCACCTGCTCGGGCTCGTCCGGGACGTGGCCGCGGCGGGCGCGCAGGTCGTCGGCCACGGCGTAGACCTTGGGCGTGGACAAACCGAACGAGGCGGGCACCAGGACCCAGTGCATTTCGCTGCGCGCCAGCGCCGGCGTCAGCCGGTCGCCGACCCCGAGGCCGACGGCCACTCCGCCGTGCAGCGCAAACGGCACGTCCGCGCCGAGCCCGGCGGCCAGGCCGATCAGCTCGTCCCGGGAGTAGCCGGTGTTCCAGAGCGCGCTGCAGGCCACCAGGGCCGCGGCCGCGTCCGCGGAGCCGCCGCCCATGCCGCCGGCAATCGGCACCCGCTTGGTGATGTCCAGGTGCACGCCCTGCAGGTGTCCGGAGGTTTCGCGGAGCAGGTCGGCGGCCTGCACCGCCAGGTTGGAAGCATCCAGCGGGATGCCGTCCAGATCGAAGTCCAGCCCGGGCCCGTTGCGCACGCTGACCGTGATGGCATCATCCTCACGCGCGGTAGCGGTGACCTCCTCATACAACGAGAGCGCCAGATAGACGCTGGCCACCGAGTGGTAGCCGTCCGGACGCGGGCCGCCGACCCGGAAGGAGACGTTGATCTTTCCGGGCGCCATGACGCGGACGGGACGTGTTCTGGTCATATCGATGCCGCCACCTTCCTAGCCGACAAGCGGATGGTTGAACTCGGCGATGCGGGCAAAGGCGGCAATGTCCAGCACCTCTCCGCGGGCGCCGGGGTCCACGTTCGCCAGCCGCAGCGCTTCCTCGGCCCGGGCGGCGCTGCCG
>NZ_JBNHGL010000230.1:0-4480 GCF_059091245.1 Arthrobacter sp. Y3225116 | reverse complement strand
GTCCCCGGGTCGTGCCGGGCGGCTGCCTGGAGGCGGAGAATGCGCAGCTCTGCCTCGGCCGCCGCTACCGCCGCCCGGACCAAGGACAGCGTGTGCGGCGCGGCCGCTTCCTCCCCGCCGGTCAGGTCCACGACGCCGAGGACGGCGCCGGTCTCCGGGTCGGTGATGGGGACGGCGGTGCAGTTCCATGAATGGACCGCCCGGCTGAAGTGCTCGGCACCGGCGATTTGGACTCCGCGGCCCAACGCGAGCGCCGTGCCGGGCGCGCTCGTGCCCACAGTCGCCTCCGACCAGTCGGTGCCGGGCATGAACATCATGTCTTCGGCGCGGTCTTTCAGGCGGGCCTCTCCGTCCACCCAGAGCAACCTCCCGTGTTGGTCTCCCACGGCCACCAGCATCCCGGCGTCGCGGCTGGGCTCCACCAGCAGCCGGGCAAAGACCGGCATGATGGCGGACAACGGATGGTTTCGGCGGAACTCGTCCAGCGCGTCGGCGCCCATGACCAGTGGAGCCAGCGCCCGGTCGGGATCCGCCGCGTGCCGCAAGGACCTTTGCCAGGAGTCGCGGACCACTGCGCGCAGCCCCCTGATGCTCCCGGTCCCGCCGGACAGCTGCATCGGATCCAGCCGCTCGTGCGCGGCGTAGGCCTGGTCCTGCACGGGCCGGGACGCTGGCTGGGCTGGGTGCGGCACTGGAGAACCCCTTTTACCGGATCGCAGCCACGCACCTGTGGCCGGGGTCACAGTCTAGCCTGCGCTTCCGCGGCCTTTCCACCGGCTTTTCGTGGCACGAGGTTCCCGGCCGGTTTTCTGTCTCCCATGGGCCCCGGCGGGCCCCATTGCGCCGGGGTCGGGGTCAGGCGGCGACCAGGCGCAGGGGCAGCGAGGAGTAGCCCTTCAGCGTGTTGTGCAGGTAGGGGACCGGAGCGCCCGTGGGCTCAAGGCGTTCCACATTCCGGGCCAGCCAGGTCAGGACAACATGCATCTCCAGCCGGGTGATCGGCTGGCCGACGCAGCGGTGGATGCCGTTGCCGAAGGCGATCATGCCGGCCGCGTCGCGTTCGATCCGGAAGGTGTCCGCATCGGGCCCGAACTGGGCCTCGTCGCGGTTGGCGGACCCGAGGAACAAGGCCAGCTTGCTGCCGGCGGCCAGACTGACGCCGGAGATTTCGGTATCTGCCGACGTGGTCCGGTAGAACGACTGGAACGGGCTTTCGAACCGCAGCACCTCGTTGATGGCCAGCGAGACCATCTGCGGATTCTTCCGCAGGATGCGCCACTGCTCCGGATGTTCCGCGAAGAGCTTGAGGGCGTTTCCAATGCCGATCACCGTGGTGTCCAGGCCGGCTGAGAGCAGCGCGCGCACCACCAGCGGTGCCATCTCCTCCGGCAACTCGCCGCGGTCGACGTACTGCCACAACTGTTCGCCCATCCCGCCGGGGCTCAGGTTTTCCCGCCGCGTCCGGTCCATTACCCACTCCGGCGTCCCGGCCCCTTGTTCGAAGTAGAAGCGGTGGCGTTCGTTTTCGGGGCCGAAGTGGCTGAAGTTCATGGCTCCGTGCGTCAGCAGGTTCTCCTCGCGCCCGTCACGGGGTATGCCGACGGCGTCGCCGAACGCCCGGAGGGGGAACACCTCGGCCAGATCCTTGACGCCGTCGATGGAACCGCGCTCGAGCAGTTCGGGCAGCAACTGGTCGGCGTAGGCCTCGAATCCGGCCCGCAGGGCGCGGGTCCCCTTGGGCGAGATGACTCCGGCCATGGCGTCCCGCATCACGGTGTGCCGCGGCGGGTCCGACTCGAGGATGCCCTGCGGCCGCCAGTTGGGTTCCTTCAGCAGGTCCTTCGGCCCCACCCCCGCTCCGGAGATGAAGGTCCGGTGGTCGGCCAGGATGTCCCGGCACTCCGCGTAGCGCCCGAAGGCCGGCACCTGGTACTTTTCCAGCCAGACCGCCGGCCCGGCTGCCCGCATGCGGCCGAACAGGCCGTACGGGTCCGCCAGCACCGCATCCGAGTACGGGTCGTCGGCGATTACCGGGATGCTGTGATCGGTCCTGGTTGCCACGCGTTGGCCTCGCTTACGTCGTAGGGAAGAAGTGCTTGCGAGCAAAGCTACCCTGACCGCGACGCGACGGATACTGTGACGCGCTCCACTTCGCCAAGACAGTTACGTAGAGTTGGCCTAGTGATCCGGGCCACAGCCCGGGCGGCCGGACGCGCCGGCCCGCTTAGCGAAAGGACACCGCGTGAAGGCGCTCTACAAGTCCGGCGCACAGGCCGGCTTCGAGCTGGTCGACCGTCCGGAACCGGAACCCGGCACCGGCGAGGTCAAGATCAAGGTCCACACCACGGGCATTTGCGGCACCGACCTGCACATCCAGGCCTGGGACGACTGGGCCGCCGGGGCGGTCCGGGCGCCGCTGATCCCCGGCCACGAGTTCTATGGCGAGGTCGTGGCCGTCGGCGGCGCCGTGCAGGACGTCCAGATCGGCGACCGGGTCTCGGGGGAGGGCCACATCGTCTGCGGGACCTGCCGGAACTGCCGCGCGGGCCGGCGGCAGATGTGCATCCGGACTGTCAGCGTCGGCGTGCAGCGGGACGGTGCCTTCGCCGAGTACGTGGTGATCCCCGAAACCAACGTGTGGGTGCACACCGACCCGGCGGTCACGCCCGAACTGGGCGCGGTCTTCGATCCGTTCGGAAACGCCGTGCACACGGCACTGAGCTTTCCGCTGGTCGGCGAAGACGTCCTGATCACCGGCGCCGGGCCCATCGGGCTGATGGCCATAGCGGTGGTCCGCCACGCCGGCGCCCGCAAGATCGCCGTCACCGACGTGTCCGCCGAACGGTTGGAGCTGGCCAAGCAGATGGGCGCCGACCTGGTGGTGGACGTCAGCCACGCCCGGGTGGCGGACGCACAACGGCAGCTGGAACTGGTCGAAGGCTTTGACATCGGGCTGGAGATGTCCGGCCGCGGCTCGGCGCTGCGCGCCATGATCGACAACATGACCCACGGCGGCCGGATCGCGCTGCTGGGGCTGCCGGCCGAAGACATCACCATCGACTGGGCCAAGGTGGTCACCCACATGCTCACGCTCAAGGGCATCTACGGGCGCGAGATGTACGAAACCTGGTACGCGATGAGCGCCATGCTCTCCTCCAGCCCGGCCCTGCACGCGGCGATTTCCTCCGTGATCACCGACGTGCTGCCGGCCGCGGAATGGGAGCGCGGGTTCGAGACGGCCCGGCAGGGGACAAGCGGCAAAGTGGTCTTGGACTGGACCAGGATCTAGGGAGGGAAGCATGTACGGAAGACTCAAGGACCAGCTGGCCTCGGAGCTGGAGGAAATCCGCGCCGCCGGACTGTTCAAGGCCGAACGGCGCATCACCACCCCGCAGTCCAGCCACATCTCTGCTGGGCCGGCGGACGGATCGACCCGCGAGGTGCTGAACTTCTGCGCGAACAACTACCTGGGGTTGGCCGACCATCCGGACATCATCGCCACCGCGAAGGCCGCCATGGACGACCGCGGGTTCGGCATGGCCAGCGTGCGCTTTATCTGCGGCACGCAGGACCTCCACCTGCAGCTGGAACGGGAGGTGTCGCGCTTCCTGGGCACCGAGGACACCATCCTGTTCTCGTCCTGTTTCGACGCCAACGGCGGGGTCTTTGAATCGTTGTTCGGGCCGGAGGATGCCATCATCTCGGACGCGCTGAATCATGCCTCGATCATCGACGGCATCCGGCTGTCCAAGGCAGAGCGGTTCCGCTACGCCAATCGGGACATGGCGGAACTGCAGGAGCGGCTGCAACAGGCCGCGGCGATGAACGACGGCGCCGGCGCCCGGCGGACCGTCATCGTCACCGACGGCGTGTTCTCCATGGACGGTTACCTGGCCCCGCTGGAACGGATCTGCGAACTGGCCGAAGAATACGGCGCGCTGGTGATGGTCGACGACTCGCACGCCGTCGGCTTCATGGGGGCCAACGGTGCCGGCACCCCGGAGCATGCCGGGGTGGCCGACAGGGTGGACATCTACACCGGGACCTTCGGCAAGGCGCTCGGCGGTGCCTCCGGCGGTTACGTGTCCGGCCGCCGCGAAATCGTGACCGTGCTGCGGCAAAAGGCCCGGCCGTACCTGTTCTCCAACTCCGTCGCGCCGGCCATCGTGGCTGCCACCTTGAAGGCGCTGGAACTGGTGGGCGGTTCGGCCGACCTTCGGTCCCGGCTGCAGGACAACACCGCGTTGTTCCGCCGGCGGATGGCCGAGGAAGGGTTCGACCTGCTGGAAGGCGGGCACCCGATCGTCCCGGTGATGTTCCACGACGCGGTCCTCGCCGGGCGGGTGGCCGAGGCCATGCTCGCCCACGGCGTGTACGTCACCGCCTTCAGCTATCCGGTCGTGCCCAAGGGCGCGGCCCGGATCCGCGTGCAGCTCTCGGCGGCCCATAGCGCCGACGACGTCGAGGCGTGCGTCGCGGC
>NZ_JBNHGL010000229.1:0-4510 GCF_059091245.1 Arthrobacter sp. Y3225116 | reverse complement strand
GCCCCGGGCTCCCGGGCCCCGGCTCCGCTCACCCCGGGCTCCCGGGCCCCGGCTCCGGTGGTCAGGCGTTCTCCGAGCGGAGCCTCGCCTCTTCCTCGCGCCATCCTTCTTCCTTCCGGATGTACTCGTTGTCCGCAAAGTCCGCGAAGTCGGCGGCCTCGGTCACGCGGCGGACCTCCAGCTTTGAGCCCGGTCCCAGCGGGCAGCGGCTGGCCCACTCCGCGGCTTCCTCCTTGGACGCCGCCTGGACGATCCAGAAACCGTTGAACAGTTCGTGCGTTTCGCCGTACGGGCCGTCGGTCACCATCGGCGGTTCCTCCGAGAAGTCCACGACGAATCCGCTGCCGTCGGAAAGATCAGCCAGGCCTTCTCCCGCCAGCATGACGCCGGCGTTGATCATCGCCTCGTTGTAGGCGCCCATCTTGTTGATCATTTCTTCGAACGGCATGGATTTGGACGCCTCAAGGGCTTCATCCGTGGACCGCATGATGAACATGTACTTCATGGCTCTCTCCTTCTCGGAACGAGGACGCGGGCATGCGCCTTCTACTATGCCGTCGAACGGGGGCCGTGGATATCGACAGCCCCGGGAAATTTTTTTCGGAATCTTCGCGCCGCGGTTCGGCGGCCCCGTGGCGGCCGCCTCTATGCTTGCCGTATGACCAACGACGATCAGTTGCGTGACCGCGCCCGGATGCTTGACGCCGCAGACCCGCTGGCCGGATACCGGACCCGGTTCGCGGGCCACGACGACGACGCCGTCGTGGCGTACCTCGACGGCAATTCGCTGGGCCGGCCGCTGGCCGCCAGCATCGAGCGCGTCCGGGACGTCATGGCGCAGCAGTGGGGCGGCCGGCTGATCCGGGCCTGGGACGAGGTCTGGCTCCAGTTGCCGGAGCGGATCGGCGACGAGCTGGGCCGGGTCGTGCTGGGAGCCGCGCCGGGCCAATGCGTGGTAGCCGACTCCACCACGGTGCTCCTGTACAAGCTGGCCCGCGCCGCGATCGACGCGCGCCCGGGGCGCCGGCGCATCCTGGTGGACCGGGACAATTTTCCGTCCGACCGCTTCATCGTGGAAGGCATCGCCGCCGAGTGCGGCCTGGAGCTGGACTGGCTCGAGCCCCCGCACGCCGGGGGAGTGACGGCAGAAGCGGTCCGGGCCGCCGTGGGGCCCGACACCGCGCTCGTGCTGCTCAGCCACGTGGCCTACCGCTCCGGCTATGTTGCGGACATTGCGGCCATCACTGCCGCCGCGCACGACGCCGGTGCCCTGGTTTTGTGGGACCTGTGCCATTCCGCCGGGGTGCTGCCCGTCGAACTGGACGCCTGGGGCGTCGACTTGGCCGCCGGCTGCAGCTACAAGTACCTCAACGGCGGGCCGGGCGCCCCGGCCTGGGCCTACGTGCGGACCGAGCACCGGCACCTGAGCCAGCCGATCCAAGGCTGGCTGGGCAGCGCCAAACCCTTCGAGATGGGTCAGGGGTACCAGCCGGCCGGCGGGATCCGCCGGTTCACGTCCGGGACTCCGCCGATCATCGGCATGACCGCGCTCCAGGACATGGTCGCCCTAATCGACGAGGCCGGTCTGGCGGCGGTCCGGGAAAAGTCGATCGCCCTGACCGGGTTTGCCGTCGAAGCCGTGCAGGAGGCGTTGGCCGGTTTCGGCGTCGTCATCGCCTCGCCGCTTGATCCGGCCGAACGCGGCGGGCACGTCACCATCGACCACCCGGACTTCAAGCAGATCACCGGCAGGCTCTGGGAGCAGGGCGTGATACCGGACTTCCGCGAGCCCGACGGCCTCCGGCTGGGGCTCTCGCCGCTGTCCACCAGCTTCGAGGAGGTGTGGCGCGGCATCGCCGCCATTCGCGCCGAGCTCGAACAGGTTTAGCCGCCCCGCCGGACCATCCGGATCTCGTGCAGGCCCTCCCACAGGCCGGTCAGCGGCTCGCGGCGTCCGTCCGGACTGAATCCGAGCTTGCGGTAGAATGCCTGGGCGCGCGGGTTGTCCTCGAGGACCCAGAGCAACGCCGGCCCGCCGCCGATCGCGGCCTCCAGCAGCTGCCGCCCGAGCCCGGTCCCGTAGGCCTCCGCCAGTACGTAGAGCATCTGCAGTTCGTGCGGCACGGCGGCGTCGGCGTCGTCGTCCTGCGCGGGGCCGCCGCCGGAGCAGCCGATGATCCGTCCGGCGGGGTCTTCGGCGACCCACAGCTCCGCACCCGCCGCCAGCCCGCGCGACCACCAGTCGATCTGCTGCTCCCGCCGGGCCGCTTCGGCGGCGAAGAAGCTCTCCGGCCGCTGGGACGCGTAGGTTTCCCGCCAGGCCGCGAGCTTCATGTCGAGCGTGGCGGGGATGTCGTCTCGGGTGGCGCGGCGGATGCGGAAATCGGGGGTTGGCACCCATGAATCCTAGCCGTGCCGCCGCCCGGATCCCATGTTTGCCGGCGCCGCAAGGTTCAGCGGCGGAAGTGGTCGACCGCCAGCTGGTAGCTGTGCGCCGTCAGGGCGGCGGTCTGCTCCCAGCCGAAGGACGAGGCGTGTACCGCCGCATTGGCGCCCAGCCGCTGGCGGAACTCCGGGTAGTCATGGAGCTCGCGGAGGGCCCCCGCCCACCGGGCCGGGTCGTGCCCGTCCACCAGCAGCCCGGTGAGCCCGTGGCTGACCGCCACCGGCAGCCCGCCCACGTTGGTAGCAACGACGGGCGTGCCGCACGCCTGCGCTTCCAGGGCGACCAAGCCGAAGGATTCGCTGAAGGACGGCACCGCGACTACATCGGCGCTGCGGAAGGTGGCCGCCAAGGCGCGCGGCTCCACGGGGGGCGAGAGCGTCACCGTGTCCGCCAGCCCCAGCTTCCCGGCCAGCGACGGCAGGTCAAGCCCGGCGGACCCGCTGATCTCCCCGATGATGGACACCCGCAGCCGGATGTCGGGCCGTTGCCGGCGCAGTTCCGCCGCGGCGGCCAGCAGGACCTGCGGCCCTTTGAGCACCTGGATGCGGCCGGCGAACACCAGGTGGAAGATATCCGGACCGATGCCCGCCGCCTCCCGGTCCGTGCGGCGGCCGTCGGGGCGGAAGGTGTGCAGGTCCACGCCGGGCGGGATCACGTCCACCGTCCCCTCGTCCGCGCCGTAGAGGTCGACCAACTCGGCCGCCTCGGTCAGGGTATTGGCGATCAGCCGGCCGGATCCGGACGCTATGGCTTGTTCGCCGTCGATCCGGGAGGCCGGCTCCGGCGGTTCGCCGGGCTGCAGGTGCAGGTTTTTGACCAGGCCCATCGTGTGCATCGAGTGCACCAGCGGAATGTGCCAGTCGTGCTGCAGCCGCAGCCCCACGGCACCCGAGAGCCAGTAGTGCGAGTGCAGCACGTCGTACCGTGCCCCGTCCCGCTGCGTGAACTGCCGCAGTGAAGCCTCCAGCGCGGCCAGCCGCTGGGGCAGGTCTTCCTTGCTTACCGCGTCGGCGGGGGCCCCGTCCAGGTGGATCACGCGGACGCCGGCGCGGGGATGTTCCACCGGTTCCTGCCCGTCGTGCAGGGAGCGGGTGAAAACGTCGACGGCGGTGCCCAGCGCCGCCTGTTCCCGCGCCAGGGCGCGCACGTAGACGTTCATGCCGCCGGCGTCGCCCCCGCCGGGGAGGGCCAGCGGCGAGGTATGCAGCGACAGCACGGCGATGCGCTCCGCGCCGACCATGCCCACCTCCAGACCGTGTCAGCCGGGACGTCTCCGGCTCGGAAAAACGACGTGCCGCCGAATTTGTCTAGCAGCCACTTTAGCCGCCCGGGTAAGCCCCAGCGGCTTGATGACGGATCAGTGCATGGTGAAGCGGCTGGCCACCGTGTCCTGCACGCCGGGGAAGCGGCTGAGCGTGCTGAAGAGGCGGTTGCGTGCCGCGAGCACCGGCGGCGGCAACGGCCTGCCCAGGGCCATGTTCAGGTGCGCCTGCCAGATGGCGGTGTTGGCCGCCCGCCGCCGGTCCGCCTCGTATCCCCGCAACGCCATGCCCGTCTGGTCTCCCGCCAGGGCCGCGGCCACGATCGGAGCCAAGGCCGCGGCGTCCAGCCAGCCCAGGTTCATGCCCTGCCCCCCGATCGGGCTGACCTGGTGTGCCGCGTCGCCGACCAGCGCGACGCGGCCGGCTATCAGCCGCCGGGGCATCCGGGAGCTGACGGAGAAGGCGCTGAGCATGGTGCAGCTGCCGGGGTCCGGGCCGGCGCCGGTGCGCCGCGCCACCAGGGAGGCGAGGCCGTCCGGCGTCGGGTGGCTGACCACGCCGGGCATCCTGGCCACCCAGCGCCGGGTGCCACCGGGGAGCGGGAAGGATTCGACGATCCCGCCCGCCTCCAAATAGAGCACGGCGGTGCTGCCGTCGCCGGTGGTGTCGGCGAAGTCTCCCATCAGGTAGGCGTCCGGATACACCCGCGTCCGCACCCCGACGCCGAGTTGGTGGCGCAGGGCGGAATAGGCGCCGTCGGCCGCCACCACCAGCCTGGCCCGCACCGTCTCCGCAGCAGCAG
>NZ_JBNHGL010000228.1:0-4557 GCF_059091245.1 Arthrobacter sp. Y3225116 | reverse complement strand
GGCGGCCGTCGCTGGCGGACCGAAAGGTGCTGCTCGTCGGCGTGGGCGGCATCGGCCGGGAAATCGCGCGCCGGCTGGAGCCCTTCGACGTGCAGCTGACCCGGGTGGGGACCCGCGCCCGGGACGACGGCGACGGCCACGTCCACGGCACCGACGAGTTGACCGAGCTGGCCGCGTCCCACGAGGTGCTGATCCTCATCACGCCCCTGACGGACGCCACCCGCGGGCTGATCGATGCGGCGGTACTGGCGGCCCTCCCGGACGGTGCGCTGGTGGTCAACGTCGCGCGCGGGGCGGTGGTCGACACGGCGGCCCTGACCGCGGAAGTCGTCTCCGGCCGGCTGAAGTGCGCGTTGGACGTCACCGATCCCGAACCGCTGCCGCCGGACCACCCGCTGTGGCGGGCCGCTAACGCGCTGATCACCCCGCACCTGGGCGGCGACACCACGGCGTTCGAACCGCGGATCGTCCGGCTCCTGAAGAATCAACTGGCGGCGGTCGCGGCCGGCCGGGCACCGCAGAACCTGGTGCAGCCGGGCCGCTTTCGGCCCTGAGTCCCCGAACGCCCCGCCCGAGGCCTGCCGAGGCGCCCGGGTCTGGACAACCGTCCCGGCCCGCGGGCAGGATGAAGGCGGCGCATCGGGGGCGGTGATACGCGCCGGAAGGGAAGACCCATGGGCATCATCGTGGCCAACATGTTCCTCACCCTCGACGGCGTGTACCAGTCGCCGGGCGCGGCCGACGAGGACCCTGAGGGCGGCTTCGACTACGGCGGCTGGCAGGCGCCGTTCTTCGACGAAGCATCCGGCGAGGCGATCGGGGCCGTCATCGACCGGATCGACGCGCTGCTGCTCGGGCGGAAGACCTACGACATCTTCGCGTCCTACTGGCCCCACGCCGGCGAGGACTCTCCGATCGCGGTGAAGTTCAACGCGGTGCCGAAGTACGTCGTGTCCACCACGCTCACCGAGCCTGCCTGGGCGGGCACGACCGCGTTGCACGATGCGATGGCGGCCGCCCACCTCCGCGAACGGCACGACGAAGTGCACGTGTTCGGCAGCGGCGACCTGCTGCAGTCGTTGTTCACCGAGGACGTGGTCGGCCGCCTCAACCTCTTCCTGTATCCGCTCACGGTGGGCAGCGGGAAGCGGCTCTTCGGCTCCGGCACCATCCCCGCCTCCTTCCGCCTCGCCGGCCCCGCCCGCACGTTTGAGAAGGGCGCGGTGGCCTTGGTGTATGAGCGTGCGGGCGCGGTCGAGACCGGCAACATGAACGAGGCCGCGGCGCCCCGGGGCGGGAACGGCGGCTGAGCCCCGCCGGCCGGTTCAGCGGGTGTCCAGGTCCTCGAACACCAGGAAGGTCTGGGTGTCGAGGATGCCGGGCATGGACTGGATCTGGTCAAAGATGACCCGGCGCAGGTCCACGTTGTCGACGGCACGGACCAGCAGTATGACGTCGAAGTTCCCGCCGACCAGGGCGATGTGGTGCACCTCGGGAATGGCGCGCAGGGCCTCGCGCAGCTCGCGCCAGGAGTGCTGGCGCAGCTTCAGGGTCACGTAGGCGGAGGCCTTTAGTCCCGCCTTGATCGGGTCCACCAACGCCGTGAACTTGGTCAGCACGCCGGCCTCGGTCAGCCGCGCGATGCGCGAGTAGGCGTGGGCGCGGGAGATGTGCACGTTCTCGGCGACGGCGGTCACGGACAGCCGGCCGTCCCGCGTCAGCTCCGCCAGGATCCGGCGGTCGATCTCGTCCAGCTGCGGGACCTTTGCGGCGGCACCGTTGGCCATCTGTCTACACCTCGCGGGGTTATCCAGCTCACATTAACAATTCGTCTCCAAGACTACGGCCAGACAGGCAGATAATCCACGTTTTCCCGCATAAGTGGATACGAAAAGTAGCCGAATCCATACTAAAGCTACACAGTTTCTTCACCAGAGCCGCCCGCGCCGTGCGGGGCGGCAGGCAACGGCGCCCGCCGACCAAGGATTCGAGGGAGACACCATGACCATCTCAACCGGTAACCCGATCGAGGGATCGATGTCCGACCCGTCCGGCCGCCCCGGCATGGATGATCAGGTCACCGCCGAGGCCTACATGCTGCCCTCCGGGCAGCCCGTGCAACTGGTGGACCCGGACGGGCGGCACGTGCACAACGACAAGTATCCGCTGCCCGACGGCGAAGCCCTGCTGGGCGCCTACCGCGAACTGGTGGTCGGCCGCCGCGTCAACGACCAGGCCAACGCCCTGGTCCGCCAAGGCAGGCTGGCGGTCTACCCGTCGTCGCACGGGCAGGAGGCCTGCCAGGTGGCGGCGGCCCTGTGCCTGGACCGGGACGACTGGCTGTTCCCCACGTACCGCGATACCGTCGCCGTGATCGCCAAGGGCGTCGACCCGGTGCAGACCCTGACCCTGCTGCAGGGCGACTGGCACGGCGGCTACGACCCCTACGAGCACAAGGTCTCGATCCAGGCCACGCCGCTGGCCACCCAGCTGCTGCACGCCGTCGGCGTCGCCCACGCCGCCAAACTCAAGGGCGAGGACACCGTCGTCGTCGCGCTGTGTGGTGACGGGGCCACCAGCGAGGGCGACTTCCACGAGGCGCTGAACTTCGCCGCCGTGTTCCACCTCCCGGTCGTGTTCTTCGTGCAGAACAACCAGTACGCCATCTCCGTCCCGCTGAACAAGCAAACGGTGGCGCCGTCGCTGGCGCACAAGGCCATCGGCTACGGCATGCCGGGCGAGCGCGTGGACGGCAACGACACCGCTGCGCTGCTGTCCGTGCTCGGCAAGGCAGTGACCCGCGCCCGCGACGGCGGCGGCCCCGCCCTGGTCGAGGCGCACACGTACCGGATGCAGTCGCACACCAACGCCGACGACGCCACCCGCTACCGCACCGACGACGAAGTGGCCGAGTGGGCGCCGAAGGACCCGCTGGTGCGCCTGCGGGCGTACCTCAAGGAACTGCATCTCCTGGACGAGGCACTCGAAGAGGAGATCGCCGAGCGGGCGGAAACCGTGGCCGCGCAGATGCGCGACGGACTCAATGCCGAGACCGACGTGGACCCGGAGGACCTGTTCCGCTTCGTCTACACCGAAAAGACCAGCCAGCTGCGCGAGCAGGCCGCCATGCTCCGCGACGAGCTCTCGCGCGAGTCGGCCTGAGCGCCGCCGCCGACCAAAGGACACACCATGAGCACAACAATGACGTTCGCCAAGGCGCTGAACACGGCCCTGGCCGACGAGATGGAAGCCGACCGCTCCGTCGTCGTCTTCGGTGAAGACGTGGGCCCGCTGGGCGGCGTTTTCCGCATCACCGACGGCCTCACCAAGCGGTTCGGCGAGGAACGCTGCTTCGACACCCCGCTGGCCGAATCCGGCATCATGGGCATGGCGATCGGCATGGCGATGAACGGCCTCCGCCCGGTGGTGGAGATGCAGTTCGACGCGTTCGCCTACCCGGCGTTCGAGCAGGTGGTCTCGCACGTGGCCAAGATGCCCAACCGGACCCGCGGCAGGGTCAAGCTGCCGATGGTCATCCGGATTCCGTACGCCGGCGGCATCGGGGGAGTGGAGCACCACTGCGACTCCTCGGAGTCCTACTACGCGCACACGCCGGGCCTGACCGTGGTGGCGCCGGCCACGGTGGAAGACGCCTACACCATGCTCCGCGAGGCCATCCGCTTCCCGGATCCGGTGGTGTTCCTGGAGCCGAAGAAGCTTTACTTCTCCAAGGAGCAGCTGGACCTTGAAGCGCTGCAGTCGCAGTGGGCCGCCCCCGGGATCGTGCAGGGGTCCGGGGCGGGGCAGGCCGGCACGGCCGAGTCCGGCACCCCGGGAGTCGGTACCGGCCGCGCCGTGGGGTCGGGGATCGGCCGCGCCGTCGTCGCCCGCGAGGGAACCGACGCCACGCTGATCACGTACGGTCCGTCCGTGCCCACCGTCATGCAGGCCGCCGCGGCCGCAGCCGAGGAGGGGCGCTCGCTGGAGGTGATCGATATCCGGTCGATCGTGCCGTTCGACGATGAAACCGTGATGGCGTCGGTGCGCAAGACCGGCCGCGCCGTGGTCGTCGCCGAGGCCCCCGGCTTCGCGTCCGTCGCCTCCGAGATCGTGGCGCGGGTGCAGGAGCGCTGCTTCCACTCGCTGGCCGCCCCGGTGCTGCGCGTGACCGGTTTCGATATTCCGTATCCCGCGCCGAAGCTGGAGCGGCACTACCTGCCCAGCGTGGACCGCATCCTGGACGCGGTGGATGAACTTCAGTGGGAGGACGCGTAGCCATGTCGCGACAGGTATTCAAACTGCCCGACCTCGGCGAGGGCTTGACCGAGGCCGAGCTGGTCAATTGGCTGGTCAAGGTCGGCGACGAGATCCGCGTGGACCAGCCGGTCGCCGAAGTGGAGACCGCCAAGTCCATGGTGGAGGTGCCCAGCCCGTTCGCGGGGACCGTCGCGGTGCTGCACGGGGCGGCCGGCGACACCCTGGACGTGGGCAAGCCCCTCATCTCGGTGGACGCGCCGGGCTACGTGCACGACGACGGCGCCCAGGTTGCCGTGCCGC
>NZ_JBNHGL010000227.1:0-4588 GCF_059091245.1 Arthrobacter sp. Y3225116 | reverse complement strand
CCGGCCGGGGGCCCGGCGCGTGGCTGCGGCTCTGGCGGGAGGCCGCCGATGCGGCCGATGCGGCCCTGATTGGACGCCTGGACGCCGAACCGGAGCTGACGGGCCTGCGGGTCGCACGATCGGTCTGGCTCCATGCCCGCGGCCGGCTGGTGCTCGGTTCGTCCAACCCGATCCGCGACGTGGACCTGGCCGGAACGCCCATCGACATCCCGGACGCTTTCGTGCACGCCAACCGAGGGGTGGCCGGCATCGACGGCACGGTGGCGACGGCGGCGGGCATCGCGCTGGGAGCACGAACCGGAACCCGGGCCCTCATGGGTGACCTGACCTTCCTGCACGACGCCGGATCGCTGCTGCTCGGACCCGGGGAGCCCGAACCCGACCTGCAGATCGTGGTGGTCAACGATTCCGGCGGCGGGATCTTCTCGACCCTGGAACACGGAAAGGTGGGGGAGCACGCGGCGTTCACGTCCGCCGTCGAACGCCTCTTCGGCACCCCGCACCGCGCGGACCTTGCCTCGCTGGCGGCTGGCTACGGGGTCCGGCACCGGCTGGTCAAGGATGCGGACGAACTGGACGCAGTCCTCTCCGAGCCGGTGGCCGGGCGGAGCGTGGTGGAGGTCCGCACCGACCGAAGCCGGCTGCGGGCCGTGCACGCGGAAGTGGCGGCCGCCGTCGCGACCGCCACTGCCCGTTTGTTAAGGTGAGCCTGCTCAGTGGGCAACCTTGCCCAGTTTGTTGGGTGAGCCTGCTCAATCTGCTGGGCTGAGCCTGCCCCAGTTAGCTGGGGTGAGCCTGCTTAGAGGACCTTCGAGAGGAACGCCTTGGTGCGTTCGTGCTGCGGGTTGGCCAGCACGTCCTCGGGCTTGCCCTGCTCCACCACCACGCCGCCGTCCATGAAGACCACGCGGTCACCCACCTCGCGGGCGAAGCCCATCTCGTGCGTGACCACCATCATGGTCATGCCCTCGTCTGCCAGCTTGCGCATGACCTCCAGCACGTCGCCGACCAGTTCGGGGTCCAGCGCCGAGGTGGGCTCGTCGAAGAGCATCATGTCCGGGTTCATGGACAGCGCGCGCGCAATGGCCACCCGCTGCTGCTGCCCGCCGGAGAGCTGGGCGGGGTAGGCGTTCTCGCGGTTTGCCAGCCCCACCTTCTCCAGGTTCTTCCGGGCGACCTCCATGGCTTCGGCCTTGCCGCGCTTCTTGGCCCGGCGCTGGGCCAGGGTGAGGTTGTCCAAAACGTTCAGGTGCGGGAACAGGTTGAACTGCTGGAACACCATGCCGATCCGGGTGCGGACCCGGTCCAAGTCCGTTTCCGGGTCGGTGATGTCCACGCCTTCCACCAGGACGGTGCCGCTGGTGGGCTCCTCGAGCCGGTTCACGCAGCGCAGCAAGGTGGACTTGCCGGAGCCCGAGGGCCCGATCACGCAGACCACTTCACCCTGGTTCACGTGGAAGTCGATGCCCTTGAGGACCTCGTTGTTGCCGAAGTTCTTGCAGAGGTCCTTGACCTCGATGGCCGGCCTGTCGTGGCGCAGCGATTCTTCAGTCATGGGTTACCGGCTCCTGTTGTTGCGCTTCTCCAGCCAGGCGACCAGCTGGGTGAGCGGCAAGGTGATGATCAGGTACATGAGCGCCGCGGCGACCAGAGGCGTGGCATTGGCGAACTGGGAGACGCCGTCGCGGGCAAAAGTCGTGAGTTCCCGATTGGCCAGGGCCATGCCGGCGATAAAGAGCAGCGACGTGTCCTTGATCAGGATGACCAGCTCGTTGGTCAACGGCGGCGTGACGATGCGCACCGCCTGCGGCAGCACCACGGAGACCATGGTCCAGCTCGGGTTCATGCCCAGCGAGCGGGCCGCCTCCCGCTGACCGGAGGGCACGGCCTCGATGCCGGCGCGGAGCGTCTCGGCAATGTAGGCAGCGGAGACGACGATCAAACCGATCAGCCCGGCCCCCGTGCTGCCTCCCGGCGGACGCCACTGGAACGCGATCGGGACCGCGAAAGCGAAGCCGAAGATCACCAGCAGGGCAGGCAGGCCGCGGAACAGCTCGATGTAGGCGGTCGCCACCCACCGGTAGGGCGCCACGGGCGAGAGCTTCATGAGCGCCAGGAGGAGACCGAAGAGCAGGCCGCCGACGAAGGCGATCAGGGTGTAGACGACCGTGTTCTTCGCCGCCGTGACGATGATGGTGGGGAACTGCTCACCCAGGACTTCCGGGTTCAGGAAGCTCGTGCGGATGGCCTCCCAGTCGGCCACCAGGGCGACGGCGGCGACGGCGGCGATGAAGATGGCGTAAAGGACCCCGCGGAAAAGTCGGCGGCGGGTCGAAGGTTTCACTGGTGATGCCTTCCAGCTGTAAGTCGGCGGCCCCCGTTCCCGCTGCTTCACGCACGGGAACGGGGGCCGGAGGGCTTGCTACTCGGTGAAGTACTTGTCGTAGATTTCCTGGTACTTGCCGTTGTCGCGCAGCGTCGAGAGGGCATCGTTGACGGCCGAGATCAGGGCCTCGGACCCTTCCTTCTTCGCCGCGAAGCCGTAGGACTCGTCCGTCTTGTACTCCTCGACGATGGTGAACTTGCCGTCCTCGGTGTGGCCGATGTTCACCGGCAGGTCCTGCAGCAAGGCGTCGACCTGGCCGGCCTGGATGGCCTGGTACATCTCGGCATCGGACGGGAAGGCGACGACTTCGGCGTCCTCCGGGGCGTTCTCCCGGGTGTAGGCCTCGCCGGTGGTGCCCTGCTGGACGCCCACCTTCTTGCCGGAGAGATCGCCCACGGCCTTGATGTCGGAGTCCTTCGGGACCAGCAGCGACTGCAGCGAGTCGTAGTAGGGGTCGGAGAAGGCGATGTTCTTCTTGCGGTCTTCCGTGATGGTCATCGCGCTGGCGCCGAGGTCGCACTGGCCGGCGGCCAGGGTGACGCCCGACTGCAGGGCGTCGAAACCGACGTCCTGGATGGCCACCTCGAGGCCCATCTCCGAAGAGATCTCCGTGATCAGGTCGATGTCGAAGCCCGTGTACTCGCCGCCCTCTTCGAATTCGAACGGGGGGTAGGGGATGTCGGAGCAGACGGTCAGCTTGCCCTCCTGGACCAGGGGCAGCTCGGATCCCGCGCCGGCGGTGCCGGTGCCGCCGTTGCCGCCGGCGTCGTCCGAGCCACCGCAGGCGGTCAAAGCGAGTGCCGCCACGGCCAGAAGGGAGAACCCCTGGACCGCCTTGGATGCGTTTTTGCGCATAGTTACTACCTTTGTCTCGTTGGAAATCCGGCTTAAGTGTAACGGGAATGCCCGCAACACGTGATATGCACCACAGGCTACAGCTATTGCCTATTGGAAAACAGCGTAGTCGGCGGGAGGCTGGTTTGCCCCCGGCCGTGCCGATTGTCGGTGAATAGTTATCTGCGGCGCAGGCCGAGCGCCTCGATCATCGGCCTGAACTTGGCCCAGGTCTCCGCCAGTTCGGCCTCCGGATCGGAGCCGTCCACGATGCCGCAGCCGGCATAAAGCCGGACCCGCTGCGGACCCTCCACCACGGCGCCGCGCAGTGCGATGCCCCATTCACCGTTGCCGGCGCCGTCGGTCCAGCCCACCGGGCCGGCGTACGGCCCGCGGTCCATCTGCTCCAGTTCGCGGATCAGGGCTCCGGCAACCTCGGTGGGGGTGCCGCACACGGCCGCGGTGGGGTGCACCGCTTCGGCCAGTTCCAACGACGACGGCGGCTGCCCGCCGTCGTGCGCCAGCTCGGCCGACACGTCGGACGCCAGGTGCCAGACGTTGGGCAGCTCCAGCACGAACGGCTCGCTGTGCGAGCTCATCGCGGTGGTGAAGGGCTCGAGTTTGCGGGTGAGCGAGTCGATGGCGATCCGGTGCTCGTGCAGCTGCTTCTCGGAGCCGGCCAGCACGCGCTGGGCGTAGTCGGTGTCCGATTCGCCAGCGTGGCCGTGGGTCCGGGAACGGTCGAGGGTGCCGGCCAGCACCCGGGCGCGGGCCACGTTATTCTCCACCTTGATCAGCATCTCCGGCGTGGAGCCGATCAGCCCGTCCACCGAGTACGTCCAGCAGTCCTTGTACCGTGCGGCGAGTTCGCGCAGCACCTGGGCGGTGGCGATGGGCGCGGCGAGATGGGCCACCACGTCCCGGGCCACGACGAGCTTGCTCAGGTTCCCGGCCTGGATGCGCTTGACCCCGGCGGCGACGGCATCCATGTACGCCTGCTCCGACACCTGTCCCGGAACGAGGGAGTCGGCGGGATCGGGGCTGCGCTCTACCGAGATCTCTTCCAGCCAGCCCGCGAGCACGGCCTCGGCGGTCTCGGCGCTGAGGTGCGCATCGGCGTCGTACGTCAGATAGGTGAGCCAGGCGCGGTCGCCATCCAGGCCCACGAGCACCTCCGGCACCACCAGGCGGGAGCTGTGGGTCGAGGTGTAGGAGAACGCGAAGGAGCCGAAGGCGACCGGCCCGGTTCCGGGGCCGCCCACCCGGTTGTCGATGTCGGCGAGCCCGACCTGGAGAGGCCCTCAGCCCTGACCGGCTGGGTGCTTTTCTGTCGTTTCGAAAAGGTCAATTGGCAAACAAGGACTGTCC
>NZ_JBNHGL010000226.1:0-4603 GCF_059091245.1 Arthrobacter sp. Y3225116 | reverse complement strand
ATCTCGATGCTCTTCACCGACCAGATCCGATCGAGTTCCTCAAAGTACGGTTCCACGTAGCCGGCGTGCTGCTCGGAGGCGGCCCGGGAATCGGCCGGAATGCCCGTGCGGTACTTGCCGGTCAGGACGCCGCGTCCCAGCGGCGACCAGGCCATCAGGCCCGGCCCGAGGGCGCGCGCCGCCGGAATGACTTCGTGTTCGGCCCGGCGGTGCAGCAGCGAATATTCGTTCTGCACCGCGACCAGCGGAACCGGGCTGATCGAGGCCGCCCGGGCCAGCTGCCAGCCGGAGTAGTTGGACACTCCCACATAGCGGGCGCGGCCCGACGACACCGCGTGCTCGAGGGCGGACAGGGTCTCTTCCAGCGGCGCGCCGCCGTCGTCCCAGAGATGGACCAGCCACAGGTCCAGGTAGTCCGTGCCCAGCCGGGCCAGGCTGGCGTCCAGGCTGCGCAACATGGCGCCGCGGGACGTGTCCACCTTGCGCCGGCCCTCGCTGCGCGTCACGCCCGCCTTGGAGACCACCAGCACCTCCTGCCGGGGGACCAGCTCGCCCAGGAACGCCCCGAGCATGGCCTCGCTGCGGCCTTCGGCGTACGGCGCGGCGGTGTCCAGGAGCGTGCCGCCGGCGTCCAGGTAGGCGCGCAGCATGGTGCCCGCGGCCTCCTCGTCCGTTTCCTCTCCCCACGTCATCGTTCCCAGTGACAGCTGCGGGACCTTCAGCCCGCTGTGACCCAAGCGATTGTGCTCCATAAAGCCAGCTTATGGCCTGCGCTGCCGCGCCCTTGGCAGCGGCCCGCCGAGCGACGCGCGTGCGGCGCAGCGCGTGCCCCGTCCTCCCGGACGGGCAGCCCGTCCGCCCCGGCCCACGCCGGGCACCCGGGGTCATACCGTGGGCGGATCTTCGCCGCCGCGGCTGTGTCCGTTTCCGTTTCGCGCGCCTTGGTGCCATAAGGTCGAGGATGTGAATTGGCTAGAAGCAATCGTCCTGGGGCTCGTCCAGGGCCTGACCGAGTTCCTCCCGATCTCGTCCAGCGCCCACCTGCGCATCGTCGGAGAGCTCCTGCCCGGTGCCGCCGACCCCGGGGCCGCCTTCACCGCCATCACCCAGCTGGGCACGGAGACCGCCGTCGTCGTCTATTTCTGGCGCGATATCGTCAACATCATTAAGGCCTGGTTCGGCTCGCTCACCGGCAAGGTACCCCGGAACGACCCGGACGCCCGGATGGGCTGGCTGGTCATCATCGGTTCGATCCCCATCGGCGTGCTCGGCCTGCTGTTCCAGGACCAGATCGAATCCACCTTCCGCAGCCTGTGGATCGTGGCCACCATGCTGATTGTCTTCGGCGTGTTCCTGGCCATCGCCGACTCCATCGGCCGCCAGGTGCGCACGCTGGACAAGCTCACCTACAAGCACGGCATCCTGTACGGGCTGGCCCAGGCGCTGGCCCTGATCCCGGGCGTCTCCCGCTCCGGCGGCACCATCACGGCCGGCCTGTTGATGGGCTACACCCGCGAGGCCGCCGCCCGGTATTCGTTCCTGCTGGCGATTCCGGCGGTCTTCGCCTCGGGCTTGTACCAGCTGGCCAAGAGCTTCGGCGAACCCGGGCCGTACGGGCTGGGGGAGACGGCGCTGGCCACGGTGGTGGCCTTCGGCGTCGGCTTCGTGATCATCGGATGGTTCTTGAAGTACGTGTCCACCCGCAGCTACCGGCTCTTCGTCTGGTACCGGATCGCCCTGGGCGCGCTCTTGTTCGTGCTGTTGGGCGCCGGAGTCATCAACGCCTGACCCGCGGGAATTTATCCGGCTCCTGCATCCTTGAATGTTAGGAGCGTAATTTACGACGGCGGCCCGCCCGCCATCTGCGTCCGTGCACCTCATCGGAAGGAAACTCAAGAGTGCTTGGTTGGAATGCCCGTGCCGTACCCGAAATTCCGGGCGGCAAAGACGAACTGACCATCCACGACACCTCCGTGGGGTCGCTGGTAAGGCTTGAGCCGTCCTCGACGGGAAGCCTGTACGTCTGCGGCATCACCCCGTACGACGCCACGCACATGGGCCATGCCGCCACCTACGTGGCCTTCGACCTGCTCAACCGCTACTGGCGCGACGCCGGGCGCACCGTCAACTATGTGCAGAATGTCACGGACATCGACGATCCGCTGCTGGAACGCGCCGCGGCCACCGGCATGGACTGGCAGCTGCTGGCGAAGGACCAGACCGAGCTGTTCCGCACGGACATGGAAGAACTCAACGTCATCCCGCCCGGCGAGTACATCGGAGCGGTGGAATCGATCGAGTGGATCGTTCCGGTGGTGGAGGACCTGCTGGCCCGCGGCCTCGCCTACCGCGTACCCGGCACCGGCGGCGAGCCCGACGGCGACGTCTATTTCGATTCCGTTGCCGCTGCGGGACCGGGCTGGCACAACGGCGCCACCTCCAGGCTGACCGAAGACCAGATGCTGCCGCTCTTTGCCGAGCGCGGCGGCGATCCGGAGCGCCAGGGCAAGAAACACCCGCTGGACGCCCTGTTGTGGCGCGTCGCCCGCGACGGCGAACCGGAGTGGCCGGGCGCCTCGCTCGGCCCCGGCCGCCCCGGCTGGCACATCGAGTGTTCGGTGATCGCCCGCAAGTTCCTGCCGGAAACCTTCGACGTCCAGGCCGGCGGCTCGGATTTGAGCTTCCCGCATCACGAAATGAGCGCCGGGCACGCCTACGCGATGACCGGCAAGCCGCTGGCCAAGCACTTCATGCACGCCGGCATGGTCGGCCTCGACGGCGAAAAGATGAGCAAGTCCAAGGGCAACCTCGTGCTGGTCTCGGCCCTGCGCGAAGAAGGCGTGGAGCCGGCAGCGATCCGCACCGTGCTGCTGGGCCAGCATTACCGCAGCGACTGGTTCTGGACCGAGGACCTGCTCCGCCAGGCGCAGGCGCGGCTTTCTGCGTGGCGCGGCGCGGCCCCCTTTGTGCGGGCCGGGCAGGTACCCGAGCTTGCGCAGCAAATCCGCCGGGCGCTCTCGAACGACCTCAACGCACCCGCGGCCCTGGCCGAAATCGACGGCTTCGCCGAGCACTCCCGGCAGCAGGCCGCAGGGCAGGCCGGTGACGGCGCCGAGCAGTTCGCGGCGCTGCTCGACGCGCTCCTCGGTATCCGGCTCTAAGCCAAGAACCGGGGCCGGAGGCGGGAACAGCTAGCCCGGGCGCCGTTCCCGCCCGGTGCTACTCTTTCCCGCGCTTCTTGAGGTAGCGCTCGAACTCGCGGGCGATGGATTCCCCGGTCGCCTCCGGCAACTCGGCCGTGTCCTTGGCTTCCTCCAGCTGCCGCACGTAGGCGGCGACTTCCGGATCCTCGGTGGCAAGTTCGTCCACGCCGCGCTCCCACGCTTCGGCTTCTTCGCTCAGGACCGACACTTCCAGCGGGACCTGCAGGATGTCCTCCAGCCGGTGCAGCAAAGCCAGCTCGGCCTTGGGGGAGGGCGACTGTCCCACGTAGTGCGGCACCGCGGCCCAGACGGACATGGTGGGGATGCCGGCCAGCGAGGCGACATCGGACAACACTCCGACGATTCCGGTGGGGCCTTCGTACTGGCTGGATTCGGTATTCAGGGCGCGGCGGACGTCGTCGTCGTCGCTGGTGACCGTGACGGGAATGGGGCGCGTGTGCGGCACGTCGGCCAAGAGGGCGCCGACCAGGATGATGCAGTCCACGCCCAGCTCTTCGGCGTGGGCCAACAGCTCCGCGGTGTAGGCGCGCCAGCGGTAGGACGGCTCCACCCCGTGGACAAAGATAATGTCCAGCAGGCTGCCCGGGATGCTGCTGCGGGTCAGTTTCGTCGTGGGCCATTTGATCCGGCGTTCCCCGGAGGCGGTGCGGTGCACCACCGGCCGGGTGAACTGGAAGTCGTAATAAAGATCCGGGTCCACCGTGGCCACCTTGTGGCTGTCCCAGAGCCGGCTCAGGTACTTGACGGCGTCCGTGGCGGCTTCGCCGGCATCGTTCCAGCCTTCGAAGGCGGCCAGCATCACGGTATAACGCCGCGGTGGCTCGCCGGGCTTCGTCTGCGGGAACAGCAAGTGCAAACCGCGCTGCTCGCCGTCGCCTTCCGTGGGCAGGTCGCCACTGTCCTGAGTACTCACGGTTTCACCCTAATCCTCCCGGCACGGCTTGTCAGTGAGCCGACATTCGATTCGCGCCCAGCATAGCCCCCGATTCCGGTGCCGGAGCCCCGTGCCGGAGCCCGTGACGGGGCCGATGCCGGGGCCGGGCAGGAAGGGCCCGTAGACTGGATGCATGCCCGAAATTTCCCCTTCCCCCGCTGCGTCCAGCCACCCGTCGTCCGGCCTGCAGGCCGTTTTCTGGGACATGGACGGAACGCTTGTCGACACCGAGCCGTACTGGATCGAAGCCGAATCCGAATTGGTAGCTTCGTTCGGCGGGGTGTGGAACGAGGAACTGGGCAAGAAGCTGGTGGGCAACGCGCTGGAGACATCGGCCGCCGTGCTGCAGCAGGCCGGCGTCGAGCTGGGCATCCGCGAGATCGTCGACCGGCTGATCGACGCCGTGACCGACCGGGTCCGCGGCCGCATCCCGTGGCGCCCCGGC
>NZ_JBNHGL010000225.1:0-4634 GCF_059091245.1 Arthrobacter sp. Y3225116 | reverse complement strand
GCCGCGGCCTGCCCGGATTCGGCCCCCGCCGCGACTGCCGAGGGCTCGCGGCCCGGCAGGTACACGGAGTCGGTCTCCGCGGTCCGCGGACGGCGCGCCAGCACGATGAAGATCACGACCGCGGCGACCAGCAGCAGCAGCGACGTCCAGACGTTCAGCCGCTGGGTGATGCCGAAGAGCGTGACCATTTCGGCGTCGTCGATGCGCAGCATTTCGATCCAGACCCGGCCGAGGGTGTAGAACGCGACGTACAGCCAGAACAGCATGCCGCGGCGGAATTTGAAGCGCCTGTCCAAGAGCAGCAGCAGGGCCACCCCGGCCAGGTTCCACAGCGACTCGTAGAGGAAGGTGGGGTGGAACAAGGTCCCCGGTGCCGCGTCGGCCGGGAAGTTGGGGTTGTCGGCGTCGATCTCCAGACCCCAGGGCAGCGTGGTGGGAGCGCCGAAGAGCTCCTGGTTGAACCAGTTGCCCCAGCGGCCGATCGCCTGGGCCAAAAGTACCCCTGGTGCGGCGGCATCCATGAAGGCCGGCAGCTTGAAGCCGGCCCGGCGGCAGCCGATCCAGGCACCGACCAGGCCGAGTGCCACGGCGCCCCAGATTCCCAGCCCGCCGCGCCAGATCTGCGGGATCAGGCCGAGGTCGCCGTTCGGCCCGAAGTAGGCATCGGGCGAGGAAAACACGTGGTACAGGCGGCCGCCGACAATGCCGAACGGGATGGCCCAGATGGCCACGTCCCAGATGAACTCCTCCGGCCCGCCGCGGGCCTTCCAACGGCGGTGCGTGAGCCAGATTGCCGCGACGATGCCCAGCAGGATGCACAGGGCATAGGCGTGGATGGTGAGCGGGCCGATGCTGAATCCGGACCAGCCGGGGCTGGGGATGGATGCCGGTACGGCCGTTGCAATAGTCGTGCTGTACACCAGGTGAGTCCTCTTGGCCGGAGTTTGCGGGTCGGGCGCGGCAAGCGGCGGACCGCTGGCCACCGCTTATTCTGTCAGGCCCGGGCTGCGCCTTCGCTCAGCCGCGCCGCGAGCTTGCCGAGTGCCGGCACACCGGAGTTGCCGAGTTCGGCCACCAGCGCGGTGCCCACGATGGCGCCCTCGGCATACGCGCCGATCTCGCGCACGTGCTCGGGACTGGAAACCCCCAGGCCAACGCAGACCCGTTCGGCTCCGGCCTCATGCGCCGACCGGACCACACGCTCGGCGGCGCTGGACACACTCTCGCGGGCACCGGTGACGCCCATGATCGATACCGCGTAGACAAAACCGCGGCTGGCCTTGACCGTCATCGCCATCCGCTCCGGAGAGGACGACGGGGCGACCAGGAACACGCGGTCCAGCCCGTACTTGTCCGAAGCCTCGAACCATTCGGCCGCCTCGTCCGGAATCAGGTCCGGGGTGATCAGCCCGGCGCCGCCGGCCTCGGCCAACCGGCGGGAGAACTCGTCAACGCCCATCCGCATGACCGGATTCCAGTACGTCATCACCAGGACGGCGGCATCGCAGCGGGCGGTGATCCCGGCGACGATATCGAACACCTGGCTGACCCGGAAACCGTCCTTCAGCGCCTGGACCGTGGCGGCCTGGATGACCGCGCCGTCCATCACCGGATCCGAGTACGGGATGCCGATTTCAATGACATCGGCACCGTTCTCCGCCAGCGCGACGGCGGCGTCGATGGTGGTCTGGACGTCCGGGTATCCTGCGGGCAGATAGCCGACCAGTGCGGTCCGGCCGTCGGCCAGGGCCCTGTCGATGGCCGCGGCGGACTTGCTGACGATGGCGGTGTTGTTCACAGCTGCTCTCCTTCGGAACCGATGCTTGCTTCGGGTGATTCCTCCGGAAGCAGGCCGAACCACTCGGCGGCGGTGGCGACATCCTTGTCGCCCCGGCCCGAAAGGCTGACGACGATGATGACGTCCTGCGGATTGTCCCGTCCCTCGGTCAGGCGCTTGCCCACCCGCAGCGCTCCGGCCAGGGCGTGCGACGATTCGATCGCCGGGATGATGCCCTCGGTGCGGCACAGCAGCCGGAACGCATCCATCGCTTCGCTGTCCGTGACGGGCTCGTAGCTGGCCCGGCCGATGTCCGACAGGTAGGAATGCTCCGGTCCGACGCCGGGGTAGTCCAGCCCGGCCGATATTGAATGCGACTCGATGGTCTGGCCGTCCTCATCCTGCATGAGGTAGGAGCGCGCGCCGTGCAGGACTCCGGGCCGGCCCAGCGTGATGGTGGCGGCATGGCGGCCGGTGTCGACGCCGTCGCCGCCGGCTTCAAAGCCGTACAGCGCGACGTTCCGGTCGTCCAGGAAGCCGTGGAAGATGCCGATGGCGTTCGAACCGCCTCCAATGCAGGCGCAGACGGCGTCCGGCAGCCGGCCGGTCTGGTCCAGGATCTGGGCGCGGGCTTCCTCGCCGATGACTTCATGGAAGTAGCGGACGAGCGCCGGGAAGGGGTGGGCGCCGGCAGCGGTTCCGAGCAGGTAGTGGGTGTTGTGCACGTTGGCCACCCAGTCGCGCAGGGCTTCGTTGATGGCGTCCTTGAGCGTCTGCGACCCGGCGGTGACGGGCACGACGGTGGCTCCGAGCAGTTCCATCCGTGCCACGTTCAGGGCCTGCCGGCGGGTGTCTTCGGCGCCCATGTAGACCACGCATTCCATGCCGAGCAGCGCGGCGGCGGTGGCGCTGGCCACGCCGTGCTGGCCGGCACCGGTCTCCGCAATGATGCGGGTCTTGCCCATCCGCTGAGCCAGCAGCGCCTGTCCCAGCACATTGTTGATCTTGTGTGAGCCGGTGTGGTTCAGGTCCTCGCGCTTGAGGAAAATCCGGGCGCCGCCCGCATGCTGCGAGAAGCGCTTGGCTTCGGTCAGCAGCGAGGGCCGGCCCGAATAGTTCTTGTTCAGCTCGGCGACCTGGGCGGTGAATTCGGGATCCGCCTTGGCCTTTTCGAAGGTGTCTTCCAGTTCGTCCAGCGCAGCAATCAGGGATTCCGGCATCCACCGCCCGCCGAAGGCACCGAAGTAGGGGCCGGGGGCATGGCGGAGGCTGTCTCCGGCCAGGAAGGCATCGGCTTCCTGCATGTTTCCGGGCTCCGCCGGGGTATCGGGGCTCTGCGTCATGGCCGTCCTGTCTGTTACTGGAGGCAGGACGGCCAGCCGCAACCGGCCCTGCCTGCCCCTGGGGATTCTTAAGTTGTGTGGCTCGCGGGTTCAGCCGCGCGCGGCAATGGCCTCGGCGCCCGCCGCGCCGAATTCGGCCACGGCGGCTTCCGGATCGCCCGTGATGACCAGCGCCTCGCCCACCAGGACGGCGTCGGCGCCCTGCGTGGCGTAGTCACGCACGTCGTCCACTCCGCGGACTCCGGATTCGGCCACCACCACGGCGCCGGAGGGGATCCGGCCCGCCAATCCGGCGAACACCGAGCGGTCCACGTCCAGGGTCTTCAGGTTGCGGACGTTCACGCCGATGATGCGTGCGTCCACGGCGACGGCGCGGTCGATTTCTTCGGCGGTATGCGTCTCGACCAAGGCCTCCATGCCCAGTTCATGGGTCAGCGCCAGCAAGGCCTTCAGCCGCTCGTCGTCCAGTGCGGCGACGATCAGCAGCACCAGGTCGGCGCCGTGGGCGCGTGCCTCGAAGATCTGGTATTCGTCGACGTTGAAGTCCTTGCGCAGCAGCGGAACGTCCACCGCGGCGCGCACCGCGTCGAAGTCGGCGAGCGAGCCGTTGAACCGGCGCTGCTCCGTCAACACGCTGATCACGGCGGCACCGCCGCGTTCGTAACCGGCGGCCAGTTGGGCCGGATCGGCGATGGACGCCAGGTCACCCTTGGAGGGGCTCTTGCGCTTGACCTCGGCGATCACCTTGAGCGCGGTTCGCGGCGAATCGTTGCCGCCCAGGGCCGCGTAAGCATCACGCGGAGCCGGCGCGGCCGCGGCCAGCCGCTGGATCTGCGCCAACGGAACCTGGGCGCGCCGGGACTCGAGGTCTTCGCGGACTCCAACGATGATGTCGTCGAGAACGGTCACGTTCAGTGTCCGCTGCCCTGGATCTTGCTGCCGTCCACGCCGTAGCCGACCTTCTTCATGATCCAGCCGACGATCAGGCCGATCAGCATGATTGCCACGCCGGCCCAGAAGACCGGGGACGAGGCCATGGCGAAGCCGATGCCTCCCACGATGGAGCCCAAGATCATGATGAGCACGCAGGTCCAGGCGGCGGGGCTGTTGCCGTGGCCGATGACCTCGTCGTGGATGCTGCCTGCCGGATCCGTCTTCATCGCGGTTTCGGTGGCGGTGGCCTGGTTGCCCATGGTGTATCTCCCTCTAAAAACGGTTCTGCTACTTCATTCTGCCATTGTTTGCGGGCCCGGCAGGCCAGTGTGACACGGCCGCCGGCGGGCCCCGCTGCCCGGCGCCGCACGGCCGGCGGTTCAGTCGGTCGGGTCGTTGCCCCGGCTGAGCTGGTCCCAGCTGTCGATTTCATCCACGCTGCCCGCCCGGTCGGACGGCATGCCGTCGGCCTGCCGCTCGGTTGCCGGCACGTACTTCTTCGACGGCGGTTCCCGAAATCTGCCGAGGACGCGTGAGTGCCAGCCGAACCGCCTGGCCAACAAAACTGCAGGTAGCGTCCC
>NZ_JBNHGL010000224.1:0-4683 GCF_059091245.1 Arthrobacter sp. Y3225116 | reverse complement strand
CGGCGCCTTCGGCGAGTCCGTGCAGCCGCTGTACCTGCCGGTGCGGAGCGGGGCGGACCTGACGGGGCTGCACGCACTGCTGTCCGGCACCGTGTCGGACTACAGCGCCGGGGAACGAAAGCCCGCGGTCCGCCCCGCGGACGCCGGGGAACTCGCGGGGGCCGAGGAGGCCCGCAGCGCCCTGATCGAAGGCATCATCGCCGAGAGCGAGGACGAGTCCCTGATGGACCGCTACCTCGGCGGCGAGGAGATCGGCCTCGATGTGCTGTTCTCCGACCTGGAAACCGCCGTCGCGCGCGGATCCTTCTACCCGGTGCTGGCCACCTCCTCGGAAACCGGGCTGGGCATCGCGGAGCTGCTGGACATGCTCAAGCGGGCGTTCCCGTCCCCGCTCGAGCCCCCGCTGCCGGCGGCGACGGGACTCTACGGTTCGCGCGGCACCCCGCTGCGCTGCGATCCCGACGGACCGCTCGCCGGCGAAGTGATCCGCACGACCACCGACCCGTTCCTGGGCCGGGTCTCCCTGGTCCGGATTTTTTCGGGCACCCTGCGGGACGACTCCGCCATCCACGTGTCCGGACACGGGCTCGCCGACCGGGGCCACGCCGACCACGACAGCGACGAGCGGGTCACGCATCTGCACGCCCCGCTCGCCTCGACCCTGCGGTCGGTGTCCTTGTGCATCGCCGGCGACATCTGCGCGTTGACGAAGATCGGCACCGCCGAGACCGGCGACACGGTGTCGTCCCGGGAGCAGCCGATGCTCATCCAACCGTGGGAGATGCCGGAACCGCTGTTGCCCGTCGCGGTGGAGGCTGCCACCCGCAACGACGAGGCCGCCCTGGCGAAGAGCCTGGCCAAGGTGGCCGCGGGCGACCCGACCCTGCGGGTGGAGCGGCATGCGGAGACACACCAACTGATCCTGTGGTGCATGGGCGAGTCGCACGCCGAGGTGGTCCTCGACCGGCTGCGCGGGCAGGGCGTGAATGTGCAAACGGTCGACGTCGTCACGCCCCTGCGGGAGACGTTCGCGGCCGGGGCCGCCGGACGCGGACGCTACGTCAAGCAGTCCGGCGGGCACGGCCAATTCGCCATCTGCGAGATCGAGGTGGAACCGCTCCCGCGGGGCGCCGGATTCGAATTCGTGGACAAGATCGTCGGCGGCATCATCCCGGGGCCCTACATCGCGTCCGTCGAGAAGGGTGTCCGGGCGCAGATGGAAAAAGGCGTCTCCGCCGGGTTCCCCGTCGTCGACATCCGCGTGACACTGGTCGGCGGCAAGACCCACAGCGTCGATTCCTCCGACGCGGCCTTCCAATCCGCGGGTGCCCTCGCCTTGCGGGAAGCCGCTGCGGCGGCCCGCATCCAGCTGCTCGAGCCGGTCTCCGCCGTGACCATCACGGTGCCCGACGACTACGTGGGAACGGTGATGAGCGACCTGTCCGCCCGGCGCGGACGGCTGACCGGATCGGATTCGGCCGGCGGGGACCTCACCGAAATCAGCGCCGAAGTCCCGGACCACGAATTGCTGCGCTACGCCATCGACCTTCGTGCCCTGACCGGCGGCACCGGGCGTTTCCGGCGCGCCTACCTGCGGCACGACCCGGTGCCTTCGGCAGCGGCGAGCGGGGTGGGGCAGCGGTAAGGCCTTCGGTTGGGCCGGGCCCGGTCACCCGCCGGAGCGGAGGACGCGGGCGAGTTTCCCCAGGGCGTCTGCCCAGCCGGCCCGGTGCAGGCCGAGACGTTCCTCGGTGGCGAACACGCCCTGCCGGAGGGCGAGGCGGGTGCCGCCCTCCGAGGGTTCGAGCGAGAGCGTGACGACGGTTTCGCGGTCATCGGGCGCGGGCTCCTCCCACCGGAAGGTGTAGGCGAGGCGGCGCGGAGGGACGATGTCGAGAAACTCACCGGCGAGGTGGAAGGGCGGGCCGTCGGGCGGCTTCATGGTCAGCCGGTAGGTGCCGCCTGGTTTGGCGTCGAGCACGGCCTCGGGTGTTGTGAAACCTTCGGGACCCCACCATGTGGCCAACTCGCCCGCCTCCGTCAGCATGCGGAAAACCATGTCGCACGGCGCGGCCAGGACCGCTTCCAGTTCCAGCACGAAGCCGCCGGGTTGCTCGTTCATCGGACGCGGCCCCTTTCGGCACGGACCCGCAGCTGAGGGCGCGCGGGCCACTTGCCCGACCGTCGCAGTCCCGGCGTGCGGCCGCCGGCCCGACCATCGTAGTCCAGCGGTCCGGACCCCGGCCCGGCCATCGTAGTCCGGCGGTCCGGCCCCCGGATAGGAGCCCTGCACGGGGGTCCACACCGGTCATGGACATCCCCTGATGCCGGTGGGAGCATGGCTGTATTCGCGCCCCGGCCGCACGGCCCCGGCGGGAGGCAGCGGCTGGAGGAATCATGCCAGGGCCCGATCTCGAACTTGTTGCCGAGCGTTATCACCGCGCGCTGGACGCGTTCGTCCAAGGCAACCCCGATTTGGCGAAGGACCTGTTTTCGCGGCAGGAGGAGGTCACGCTTGCCAATCCGCTCGGCCCGCCTGCCCGCGGCTGGGCGGAGGTCGAGGCGGCCATGGACCGGGCGGTATCGCATTTCAGGGAGGGCGAGCCGATCCGGTTTGAGCGGATTTCCACCTATATCGCGACCGATCTGGCCTACATCGTCGAAATAGAGCGGACCCGGGTGAAGGTCAGCGTGTCCGACGCGGCGTCCCCGATCTCGCTGCGCGTCACGACGATTTTCCGGATCGAGGACGGCACCTGGAAGATCATCCACCGTCACGCCGATCCCATCACTTCCCCGCGGACCATCGACTCGATCGTCGAGCAGTAGCCCGCCGCCAGCCGGGGTCCAGCACCGCGGGCCATGGACGCCATCGCCGGGCACTGGCCGGAGCCGGCCGGCGGTCAGGCGCCGCCGACCCTCGAGCGGAGGAATTCGGCAGCGGGGCCGGCGAGCGATGCCCCAATCTCCGCCGCCCCTCGTTTCCGGCCCTTGACGTCGAAGGAATGGTCGCCGCCTTCCTGCCAGGCGAGCACGGCGTTCGGGCCGATGCGTCCGACGACGGACTCGAGCAGTTCCGGGGTTGCGAAGGTGTCGCGGGTGCCCTGCAGGAACAGCATGGGCAGGGTGAGCCCATACAGGTGCTCGTCGCGCAGCTTGTCCGGTTTCCCCGGCGGGTGCAGCGGATAGCCCAGGTACACCAGGCCGGCGGCCGGCATGCCCTCCGCTACGGCCATCGACGCCATGCGGCAGCCGAAGGATTTGCCGGCCGCCCACAGCGGTTCACCTTCGGACCGCGCTGCCGCTTCCCGCATGGCCGAACGCCACGCCACGATGGCAGCCGGCGGGCGGTCCGGAAACTTCCTGCCGGCCTCCCGGTAGGGGAAGTTGAAGCGCAAGGTGGCTACGCCGTCGTCGTTCAAGGCACGGGTGAAACCGGACAGGAACGGGTGGTCCATGCCCGCGCCGGCCCCGTGGGCGACCACCAGCGTGACGAACGCGGACTCGGGGCGGGCGTAGACACCGGAGACGGTGGTGTCGCCGACGTCGATGGTCACGGGGGACTCGGTGATAGGCATGCTCCCATCATGCCCTCGCCAGAAGCGACGTGCGTGTGTTTAGGTGTTCCCATGGCCAGCGAACAGACAACGCTGACGGTCGGCGGACCGCACGGCGAGCGCGAGGTGCGCATTTCCAGCCCGAGCCGGGTGATGTGGCCCGACCTGGGGATCACCAAACTGGATCTGGCGCGCTACATCGCGGAGGTTGGCGAGGCCTTCGTCCGCGCCAACGGCGACCGGCCGGTGTCGTTGCAACGGTTTTCGAACGGGATCGACGGCGAGCAGTTCTTCTCCAAGAATCCGCCCAAGGGCGCACCCGACTTCGTGCGGTCGGTGATGGTGGTGTATCCGAGCGCCCGGTCGCACCCGCAACTGGTCCTCGACGAGCCCGCCGCCGCGGTGTGGGCGGTGCAGATGAACACCGTGGTGTTCCACCCGTGGCCGTCGCGGGCGGGGAACTCCGACAACCCGGACCAGCTGCGCATCGACCTGGATCCGCAGCCGGGGACCTCGTTCGACGACGCCATCCCGGTGGCGATCGAACTGAGGTCGGTGCTGGCGGAGGCCGGACTGAACGCGTTCATCAAAACCTCCGGAAACCGGGGGCTGCACATGTTCGCGCCGATCGAACCTGCGCACGAATTCCTGGACGTACGCCACGCCGTCATCGCGGCGGCGCGGGAGATCGAGCGGCGGATGCCGAAACAGGTGACGACGTCGTGGTGGAAGGAAGAGCGCGGGGAGCGGATCTTCGTGGACTTCAACCAGGCCAACCGCGACCGGACCATGGCGGGTGCCTACAGCCCGCGGGCCCTGCCGAACGCGGCAGTGTCCTGCCCCATCGAATGGGACGAACTCGAAACGGCCGACCCGAAAAACTTCACGATCGCCACGGTTCCGGACAGGCTGAAGACAACCGGCGACCCGTGGGCCCGCATGCATGATGAGCCGGGCAAGATCGACGTCCTGCTCCAGTGGTGGGAACGCGACCTCGCCGCGGGTCTGGGGGAGATGCCCTTCCCGCCCGACTATCCGAAGATGCCGGGCGAGCCGCCGCGGGTGCAGCCCAGCCGGGCGCGCAAGAAGGACTAGCCGGGCGGAACCGGGCGACGGCGGGCCGTGC
>NZ_JBNHGL010000223.1:0-4704 GCF_059091245.1 Arthrobacter sp. Y3225116 | reverse complement strand
GGTGGCGGCGCAACGCGCCGGCGCGCTGGAATGCCGGCCGTGACAGCAGCGCCAGCCCGGCTGCCAGCAGCACCAGGGGAACGACGACGGCGAACGCCAGCACCGGGGACAGGAACCACAGTGCCACCGCAGTTCCCGCGATCAGCGGGATGCCGACCGCCAGCGGCGCGATGCCCAGCGCGATCCAGTTCCGGACGCTGGAGAGGTCGTTGGTGCTGCGCGCGATGGTCACCCCCGGCGACGGTCCGCGGTCGGTGGCCAGGGCGGCGGCCACCAGTCCCTTGCGGATCTCGTGGATGTAGTCCTGTCCGAGCTTTTCGGCCAGAACGCGCTCGACGGCCCGCAGTCCGCCCAGCCCCAGCGCCGCGGCAGCCAGGCCGAGGGCGGGCGGCAGGATGCCGGACGCATCCGGCGCGGTGCCGCCCAGCAGCCGGGTCATCAGCAGCGCGCTCAACCCGGCGGCCGCGGCCATCAGCAGGCCGGTCGCCAGCAGGGCCGCCATCAGCCAGCGGCGCCGGCCGCGCAGCAGCTGGGGCAGCCGCCCTTCGGCAGGCTGCGGATCTTCCCGCGGTGAATCCTCCCGATCCCGTGCCGCCCGCGCGGCCTTGGCCCCATGGGCCGTCACCGTTACTTCCGCTCCGGCAGCAACTGCAGGGCCGTGGCCGGGTCGCACAGGTCGTAGGTGTTGATCACCGGGGCATCAATGACGCCGGCAGCTTCCCGGGCGGCCAGCGGCGAGGCTGTCAGCAGGCCGGAGACGGCGGGCACGCTGACACCGGCATCGCGCAGGACGGCCACGCCGGCGGTGGCGCCCAGCGCGTCGGCCGCGGAGAACACCACATGGTCCACGGCGGCATGGAACACAGGGTCGGCCAGCAGCCGGGCCGTTTCGCCCTGATAGACGCCGTCGGCGATTTCCACCACCACCACGTCGGTCTCGGAAGTGGTCAGCGCGTCGATCAGGCTGGTGAGCAGGCCGCGCACGCGCTCGTAGTCCAGCAGGTAGGTGGTCGGGAAGCCGAAGTCGGTGAAGTCGAGCACTTTCGCGGCTCCGGCATCGGCGAAGAGCAGCGGGTCGTTGCCAGCGCCGGTGCCGGTGGCCTTTCCCGCGGACACGTTTAGGCCGGCCGCGGTCAGGCCCTTGACCAGGCAGCCGAGCGTGGTGGACTTGCCGGAGTTCATGGACGTGCCGAGCACCGCAATGACAGGCGGCCGTCCCGGCAGTGCGGTGCCGGCGCCGATCGAGTGCGGCGCCATATCCGCCAGGTTGACCACGCGCCCGTCCCGCGCCAGCAGGCCGATGGGCTGGATGCGGGTGGCCATGTCGATGCCCGCGTGCTGTTCCAGCACCCGCGCCGCCAGTCCGCCGCCGGCCACCAGCGAGCACTCGGACAGGTCGCCGGGTACCACCGCCAGGAACTGGTCCGGCGCGTACCGGTTGCCGTAGGCCACCAGGATTTCGTCGCCGACGAACATTGCCTGCCGCCGTGAGGCCGGGCTCTCCAAGCGGGTGTGCTTGCCGATCTCGACCACCCGGGCCAGCACCACGTCGCCGGCGGCCGGGGCGGCATGCAGCAATTGGTAGCCGGCGGCGTCGAGGCAGAGGCGCTCGGCCAGGAACCGGGTGGTGTACGCCTTCTTGGCACGGCGCAGCCGCTGCGGGTCTGCCGGAGCGGCCGCCGGGCCGAAAAGCTCCTCGGCCGCACCGACGGTCGATGCGGCAAAAACCTCCTCCGCCGAGCCGACGGTCGCTTCGACTGGCGCTCCGAGTGCTTCGAGTCCTGTTGTTCCGGCGGCGCCTGCGGGGAAATCTGTGATGGTCATGGCCTGCTCCTTGGTTGTTGGGTGCGTCAGGAATGAGTCAACACAGCCGCGATGAAACGAACATGACAGCCGCATGAGGGCTTTCTCATGAACCGTTTACCCTGCCGCCACCCGCGCTCCCCGCGCCGTTCAGACCGCCGCGCCAGGAAGCTCCCTCCGCCTGCCGGGAGCCGCATCCGGGCAGGCGCGCACCGCCGTCGGGCTATGGTTGATCAGGGGACATGTCACTGTGGGAACCGTCCCGTCCACCGGGCAAAAGGGGAAAAGTGCTGGCACTGGTACGTCACGGGCAGACCGACTGGAACGCTGAGGGCCGGCTGCAGGGGCATACGGATGTGCCGCTCAACGGCGTGGGCCGACGGCAGGCGCTGGACGCCGGAGCCCGGCTGGCCGAGAGCGATTGGAACGTCCTCGTGTCCTCGCCGTTGGGTCGCGCGATGGAGACCGCCCGCATCATCGGCAGCCAGGTGGGGCTGGAGCTGGCGGAAACCGTGCCGGACCTCTCGGAGCGCGACTACCGCGGCATCGAAGGCACCGTGCTGCGCGGCCTGGAACGGCCGAAAATTGACGCGCTCATGCGGCAGGCCGAGCCGGAAACGGAGGTGGCCGCCCGCGGAATCGCCGGCCTGCAGGAAGTGCTCCGCACCTACCCGGGCCGCAACATCATCGTGGTGGCCCACGGCACGATCCTGCGGCTCACGCTGAATCTCCTCCACGACACGCCGCGGGGCTACATCGCCAACGGTGAGACAGTGGAGCTGGATGCCGGGCTGGTGCTCGGCTACCGCGCGGACCCGGACCAACTGACCGCCGCGCGCTCCTGACCGGACCGGTGCCCGGGTTCAGGGCGCCGAACCGATGATGGGGGCGCCGAACGGGCCTTGGAGGGCGCCGAACGATGATGGGGCCGGGGCCGCCAGCGCCGTGGAGCGGCCGGGTTCCTAGCCCCCGTCCAGGTGCCGGTGCAGGACGGCCACCGCATGCGCGGACAGTTCCTCCCGCGGTGCGCACCAGTCCACCCAGCGGTGCAGGAAGGCGGTGACCTCGCCCGGGTCGACCGGCTCCAGTCCCCCTTCGGCCAGCACGCTTTCGCTGATCAGATCCAGCTTGACCGGGCTTACCCGGGTGAGGCGCCCGCCGTCGTAATCCCAGCCGTAGCCAAGGACCAGGTTCACCATGGCGCGTTCGGCGGGCGACTCGCGCCCGGTCTCCCGCACATAGCGGGCGGCCGTCTCCTCGATTTCCTCCTGCCGGAGCGCCTCGAGTTCTTCTTCCCGGACAGGCCCTGGTTCAGGGCCGCCGGACGGCAGCGCGCCGGCGGCGGGCGTGTCGGCGGCCTCGGACCCGGTGCCCGCCACAGTTGTCCCCGCCACTGCCCCTGCCCCCGCCTCGGCGTCGTCGAGCTCGGCATAGTCCTCGTCGGAGAGCCAGTCTTCGCTCTCGTCCTCGGTATCGTCCGCGAGCTCGATGATCGTCCGCAGCCACGCCTGGGCCACCCAGCGGCGGGCACCGAAGTCCTCGTCCACCATGTGCTCCGGCAGGTCCGTCGAGGCGTCCAGGCCCTCCCAGGCGTCCAGCGCGGCGCCGGTCAGGTCTGCGTCGGCGTCGAGCACCAGCCCGGCTTCCTGGGCGTCCGCGTTCAGGTCTTTGAGCGCGGCGGCGGGATCGTCCACCAGCCCGGTTTCCATCACCGTGCCGCCGAAGATGTTGCCGTCCAGCAGCGCCAGCAGCCCCACCTTCTCGGTGCCGGTCGTGAATTCGAAGAGCATGTTGGCTTCGTCGCCGAAGACGTCCGCATAACGGTGCAGGGCCGTCACGGCCACCGGATGCTTGGCCCATTCCGGCTCGGTGAACCCGTCGGCCACCAACCGATCGGCCAGGGTTTCGGCGTCGCGGCGCATGTCCGGACGATCGATCAGGAAGGCCAGCGCGCGCAGCATCGGCACGGTCCCGGGGCCGGTGCGGTCCTCGGCCAGATCCAGCCAGGCGTAAAACAGCTCATGACGACGCTGCTGGCCGGATGCATCGGCGGTGTCCCACAGGTCCAGCAGGTACCCGGCCAGGGAATGGGCATCGATGGGGCTGGGCGAGTCCAGTGTGTCGGCGAACGGCCGCTCCAACTCGCGGTAGAGCTCCAGCAGCGGGTCGCCGGCCGGCCCGCCCTGCCGGCCACCGAACCGGCTGTTCTTCAGCTTTTTCGGCTTGCGCTTGCGGCTCACAGGGCTCATGGCACGAGTGTGCCACGACCGCCGCCGCGAAGGTACCACCGGGCTGGCCCCGCGGCCGCGGCGCGTATGGGCTCACCGGCCGCGCATTCCGCAGAGGGCCCCGTGCGGAACGTCTGCCCCGGATGTAAGACTGGCCGCATGCCGTTTTACCAGGACGCCTCCGCCACCGAACCGCTGACGGCCATTCCCCTGGTCCAGCGCACCAAGAGATGCTTCCAGCTCGCGGCGCCGATTTTCTACCGGGAGGAAGCAACCTCCCCCGTGGTCCGGATCGAGGCGCACGATCTTTCCGCCGGGCTCGAGCACAATTCCACCGATCTGGCGTCGGTGCCCAGCTGGATGTGGGGACTCATCGCCAGCTACGGCCGGCAGACCGCTCCGGCCCTGCTGCACGACCAGCGCACGACCATGTGTTCCAGCATGCCGGGCGACCAGGCGCTGGAGCTGCGCCGCATCTACGACGAGGAATTCCGCCGCGCCCTGCTGGACACCGGGGTGGCTGCCTTGCGTGCCCGGCTGATGTGGGCGGTCGTGACGGTCCAGGCGTACCTCCAGGAGGGCTTTCGCGCCGGCGCCGATACCGTTCCCGGTAGTGCACATCGATACCGGCCATAATTTCGACGAGGTCTTGCAGTTCCGCGACTCCTTGGTT
>NZ_JBNHGL010000222.1:0-4709 GCF_059091245.1 Arthrobacter sp. Y3225116 | reverse complement strand
GGCGTCGTCCAGCGTCGCCACCGACACGACCTGCAGGCCCTCCGGGACGTGGCCGGCGACCTGCGCGCAATTAGCCTCCGGCGCCAGGAAGACGGTGGCGCCGGCCTCCCGCGCGCCCAGCATTTTCTGCCGTATGCCGCCGATCGGCCCGACGGTACCCTCGGCGTCAATGGTGCCGGTCCCCGCGAAGTGCTTCCCGCCGGTCATCTCGTCCGGCGTCAGGGTGTCGATGATGCCCAGCGCGAACATCATGCCGGCGCTGGGGCCGCCCACGTTGTCCAGTTGGATCTTCACCTCGAACGGGAAGTCGAATTCGGTGCCCAGCAGGACGCCCAGCTGGTAGTCGCCGTCGTCGTTGGCCCGCGGTGCCACATCCACGGTTTCCTTCCGGCCGTCGCGCGCGATGCCCAGTTCGACCGGGGCGCCGGCACTGGCGTCGAGCTCCTCGCGCAGCACCTCGATGCCGGTGACCGGCCGGCCGTTGATGGTCCGGATCGCGTCCTGCAGTTCCAATACTCCTGCCGCCGCCGCGTCCGGGGTGAAGTCGGCCACCGAGAGGGTCTGCGAGTACTCCACGTCCAACTGGGTCAGCGCCGCCGCGATCGATGACTCCTGCGACGAGGCCATCAACGCCGCATTCTGCTGCTGGATGTCGTCCGGGGTGACGTCCGGCGGATAGACCAAGTCCGAGGGAGCCACGCTGCGCCGCGGGTCGAGCCAGGCGGCCAGGACCTGCAGCATATTGACGTTCGAGTTGGGGCCGCCACTCACGTACACCGTTGTCAGGTCCAGGGCGCCGGAAGTCTCGAAGGTGGGGCGGTCCGGAACCTCGATCAGCGGGGTGCCGGAGATCTCGCCGATGGTGTTGATGGCGGGACCGGGCGTCTCGATGACATAGCCCGCCGGCAGCGCCAGCCCTGCCGCACCGGCCACCACGGCAACGACGGCGGCTGCAGCCATGACCGGTTGCCTGCGGTTTCGGGTCGGCGGCGCAGCCGGCTGCGGACCGGGAGCGCTGCCGGCCCAGCCGTCCGTGCCGTGCTCCGTGCCGTTGTTGGTGGACTGTGTCACCTGGTGGTTCCCTCCCGCAGCTGTCCGGGCCGTGCACCTACACGCGCTGCCGCCCGGGGCGCTCGCGGCGCCTGCTCTAGCGTACGCCGTCGGCCCGGCATCGGTGGTGCTGCGCCTGCTCGGCCTTGAGCGAACTGCCCGTCCCCGGCGCGACAAGGAATCCCGGCTGCCGGTAACGTGGAACTCACGCAACACCCCGGGCACAGCCCCCGCCGCCTCCCCGGCAGCCGCTGCGGCCCGTGCCCGCTCCAACCCTCGAGGACCGGTGGTAGTGATGACCCCCAAGCAGCCCGACGACGACCCGCAGGATCCGCTGGCGGAGATGTTCGCCAAGCTCTTCGGCGGGCAGGCCGGGGCAATGGATCCCGCGGAAATAGCCAAAGCGGCAGGACTGCCCTCCGACCCCAGTGCCCTGGCGCAGATGTTCCAACAGGTCCAGGCGATGATGAGTGCCCCCGCCGAAGGGCCGGTCAACTGGAAACTGGCCCATGAAAGCGCCCGCAAGGTGGCCGCCTCGGACAGCGACCCGTCCGTCTCTGCCGCACAGGGCCGCGCCGTCGACGAAGCGCTCCGGCTGGCCGAGATGTGGCTCGATCCGGTGACGAGCATGCCCGGCACCGGGCTGATCGGCAGGGCCTGGTCCCGCGCCGAGTGGGTGGAGGCAACGCTGCCGACCTGGAAGCGGTTGACGGAGCCGGTCGCCAACAGCATCGCCTTCGCGCTGACCAGCGCGCTGACCGAGCAGGTGCCGGAGGAGATGAAGCAGATGCTCGGCGGGGCACACTCCATGCTGCAGAACCTCGGCGGCGCGATGTTCGGCATGCAACTGGGCCAGGCCGTGGGTGCCTTGGCCAAGGACGTGGTCAGTTCCAGCGACATCGGTGTCCCGCTGGTGGAAGGCAAGATGGCCCTGCTGCCGGCCAACGTCAAGTCGTTCGGCGAGGGCCTGGACATCCCGGGGCAGGACGTACTGCTCTTCCTGGCGATCCGGGAAGCTGCGCACACCCGCCTGTTCACCCATGTTCCGTGGCTCTCCGGCTATTTGCTGGGCGCTATCGAAAGCTATGCCCGGGGCATCCATATCGACATGGGGCGGATCGAGGAAGTGGCCCGCGACCTCGACCCCACAAACCCCGAATCCATGCAGCAGGCGCTCTCGCAGGGCGTGTTCATGCCGAAGCGCACGCCGGAACAGGAAGCCGCCCTGGCCAAGCTCGAAACGGCGCTCGCGCTGGTCGAGGGCTGGGTGGACGAGCTCACCGCCGGCGCAGCGGCCAACCTTCCCTCGGCACCGGCGCTGCGCGAAACGGTCCGACGCCGGCGCGCCACCGGCGGGCCGTCGGAACACGCCTTCGCGGCCCTGGTCGGACTTGAGCTGCGCCCCCGCAGGCTGCGGGATGCCGCCGCCCTGTGGTCCGCCCTGAAGGAGGAACGCGGAGTCGAAGGACGGGACGCGATCTGGAACCACCCCGACCTGCTGCCGACCGCGGAGGATCTGGACGATCCGGCCGGCTTCAGCGCCCGGCGGAAACTGCTGGACGCCTCCGAGGCGGAAGTCGACGAGGCGCTGCAGAAACTCTTGAGCGGTGGCTTCGAAGAGCAGCCCGGCGACGGCGATGCCCGGAAGCCGGACGGCACCGCCGACAGTGGAGACTCCGGCAGCTCCGGCGGAGGTCCGGACGGCTCCGCCGGCGGTGAGGATACCGGCACCGCCGACGGAGGCCCGGGCGGTACCGGAAACGGAGACCGCGGCTAGCTGTCGCTCTCGCCGGCGCCGTCCACGTCGTCCTCGTCCTGCAGGCCGCGGCCCATGGCAAAGGCGGCGCCGGCGAGGAAGGCCTTGGCCCGTTCCAGCTCCGGATAGGCCTGCAGCAACCGCCAGAAGCGTGGGCCGTGGCCGGGCTCGAGCAGGTGTGCCAGCTCGTGCAGGATCACATAGTCGACGACCCAGGCGGGCATGTCCCTGATCTTGTCGGAGATGCGGATGGTGCCCCGGGCCGGCGTTGCCGACCCCCAGCGGTCGTTCTGGTTGGGAACCCATCGGATGCTGGTCGGGATGGCGTTGCCGGCCAGATATCGGCGCGACAGCTCCGCCGCGTGGCGGGCCAGGTCCGTGTCGCTCGCGGCGGTCCGTCCCTCCGGCCGGGAGCCGCGCGTCTCGAGTTTGGCGAGCATCCGCTGCACCCACTCCCGTTCCTGCGCCTGAGAAAAGTGGCCGGGAATGGAGATCACGGCGGCCCCGTCCCGCCAGGCGGCGGAGACGGTCCGGCGCCGGCGCGCCGACCGTTTGACCACCACTGGGGCCCCGGTGGATGTGGTCAGCGCCACCCGCTCCCCCGCGTCGGCCACCAGCGGCACCGGCCGCGAAGGCGTTGCGCTGGCACGGGATTCCTGCGTCTGATCTGCTCGGGACATGCGACGAGGTTACCGGGTCGATCCGACCGTCCGCATCCGCGAAGGCCCGGTGCCCGGTTTTCTGTGGATAACCCTCCGGCGCCTGCCGCCGCCGTGCCAGCATGGAGGACCGGGACGCGCCCGGACCACGGGCAGGCGGCGAGGAGGATTGCGGTGGCACAGTTGAGGATCAATCCCGGCCTGCGCATGCTCGAGGGGGCCGCGGGCAGCGTCCAGTTCGGCCTGGGTGCCGGCGGACTGGTGATCGAGGGGACCGTGGAAGCGGACCGACACTTCCTGCGCCGGCTGTGCCGGGGGATCGAATCGGCTGACCTGGACGACGTGCGGGCAGGCTGTGGCCTGGACAAGGAGCGGGCCGCGTCGCTGCTGGCGGCGCTGGCACCGGTCCTGCTGCCGGGCTCCGGCGGGGAACGCCTGTCGGGTTTGCGCGCCGACCGGCTCGCACCGGATGCTCGCCGTTGGTCGGCGGTGTACTCGGCCGACGGTGAAGGACCGCTCGCCGCCCGGGGCCGCTGCATCGTTCAGCTGATCGGGCTGGGACGCACCGGTGCAGCGTTGGGCACCGCCTTGGCTGCGGCCGGCGTCGGCACGCTTCTGCTCGAGGATTCGGCCGTCGCCAACCCCTCAGATGTCGGGTCCGGCGCCATCCGGCTCGCCGACATCGGCCTGGGCCGCGGGCAGGCCGTGCGGCGGGCTGTACACCAGGTCGATCCCACGGTCGCCTGCCACCTCTTGCCCGGCTCGACCGCGGAGCAGGGTGCCGCCGGCATCTTTCCGCGCGCGCTCAGCCTGGCCGTCTACGTCGACCGCGACGTGGCCGATCCCCGGGTCGCCGCGGCGCTCATGAGCCGGGGACACCCGCACCTGAGCGTCCTGGTGCGCGAGCAGGACACCCTGATCGGGCCGTTGGTGGTTCCCGGCCAGACGAGCTGCCTGGGCTGCGTGGAACTGCACCGCGCCGAGGCCGATCCGGGGTGGCCGGACGTCGTTGCCCGGTTGACCAGCCGGCCGGCCGAGCCGCAGGCAGACCGGGGCGCGGCCGACGAAGTGTCGCAGTCGGTGGCCGCGGCCGGTTTGGCGGCGATGCAGGCCCTGCTGTTCCTGGATGGACGGAACCAGCCCGGCAGCTTCTCCGCCGTGCTCAAACTCGACAGCGGCGACGGCACCGTGACGCGGCACGCCTACCCGCCGCACCCGGCCTGCGGCTGCGTGCTGGCCCCGGC
>NZ_JBNHGL010000221.1:0-4717 GCF_059091245.1 Arthrobacter sp. Y3225116 | reverse complement strand
CGGCAGGGCCGGTCAGCCGCGCCCTGACGGGGTGGTCGGGGTGGCTGCCGCCCGCGACGTCCAGGGCGGCAAGCCGGCACTCCCACAGCACCGCGCCGCCGAGTGCGCGCAGGTTCTGCAGCAGCAACTCCTCATTCTTGCTTTGTTCGTAAAACATGATGCCCGGGAACGGGGTGATTCCGCGGCCCATCCGGCCCAGCGGGACCCTGCCGCGCGGCTTCGTCCCGAAGCCGATGACCACCGCTTCGGCGAGGACGGCTTCGGCCATGACGGTGCCGGCGATGCCCAGCTGGTCGTAGATTTCCATGCTGCGCGCCTGCACCCCGAGCGCCCGGGATTCCCTAGTGGGGCCCGGCTTGCCGTCCGCGATGATGTGGTCGACGCCCAGCTTGGCCAGCCAGTTGGCGAGCATCAGGCCGGTGGGACCTGCCCCGACAATCAGCACATCGGTCTGGAGTTCGGCTGCCATGGCGGTACCTCCTCCTCCGAGGTTACCGCCGGCGCTGTTCCGGCGGCAGGGGGAGGACGGCCGAACGGGAGGGGCCGGCGGTCACCGCCCGCGCAGGTCGCTGATGAACTCGTCGGCCCGGGTCAGGTTCAGGGCGAGCTTGTTGCGCTTTTCGTCGGCGCGCCGGATGTAGTCCTGCAGGAGTTTACGTTCGCCGGGATGGGCGGCACCGTCGGCTAAAACGTCGATGATGTCGAGGAGCTCGGCCATCTCCTCCAGGGTGAATCCAAGCGGTTTCATGGAGCGGATGATCAACAAACGGTCCAGATCCGACTGCGTATAGACCCGGAAGCCGCCCTCGGTGCGGGTGGTGGCCGGCAGCAGCCCGATGTCGTCGTAGTGGCGGATGGTCCGCAGCGACAGGCCGGTGGCCTCGGCGAGTTCGCCGATGTGCATCGTGCGCGTGCCCGACGCGGTACTTTCGGCCTTGCCCATGGTCCAACCTCCCTGATCGCCCGATTACAACTCTACCCTTACGTTAGGTTAGGGTTGTACCGTCATTGACGTGCCTTCTTGTACGTCGACTTCCTTCCCTGCGCGGTGCCGCGCCCCCAGACTTTTAAAGGTACGTGAAGGCCTGCCGCCTTCAGGACGTGTGAATGGAGCCCCATGCCTGCAACAACCGCCGGTGCCCGGCCGGAGTTGACTCCCGAGGAGCGCCAGTCCGTGCTGCGCACGCTCAAGTCGCCGCGGCTGCTGAAGACGGAAGTGCTCGGCGGGCTGGTGGTCGCGCTGGCCCTGATCCCCGAGGCGATCGCGTTCTCCATCATCGCCGGCGTGGACCCGCGCGTGGGGCTGTTCGCTTCCTTCACCATGGCGGTCTCGATCGCGTTCCTGGGCGGCCGCCCGGCGATGATTTCGGCTGCCACCGGAGCGGTGGCGCTGGTGATTGCCCCGCTGGTGAAAAGCCACGGCCTGGACTACCTGGTGGCGGCGGTCATTCTGGCCGGCGTGTTCCAGGTGCTGCTGGCGGTGCTTGGCGTCGCCAAGTTGATGCGGTTCATCCCGCGCCAGGTGATGGTGGGATTCGTCAACGCGTTGGCCATCCTCATCTTTATGGCGCAGGTGCCTGAACTGCTGGGCGTGCCGTGGCTGGTGTATCCGCTGACCGCGCTGGCGCTGGCGATTGTTTTTGGTCTTCCGAAGCTGACCAACGCGGTGCCCGCGCCCTTGGTGGCCATCGTGGTGCTGACGCTGATCACTGTGTTTGCCTCCGTTGCCGTGCCGATCGTGGGCGACAAGGGAGAGCTGCCGGACAGCCTGCCCGCGCTGTTCTTCCCGGCAGTGCCGCTGACCCTGGAAACGCTGGAAGTGATCTTCCCGTATGCCCTGGCAATGGCGTTCGTGGGGCTGCTCGAATCGCTGATGACGGCCAAGCTGGTCGACGACGTCACGGATACCCGGTCCAACAAGACCCGCGAGTCCTGGGGCCAAGGCGCGGCGAACATCATCACCGGGTTCTTCGGGGGCATGGGCGGCTGCGCGATGATCGGCCAGACCATGATCAACGTCAAAGCCTCCGGAGCCCGCACGCGCCTCTCCACCTTCCTGGCGGGCCTGTTCCTGCTCATCCTCGTGGTAGCCCTCGGGGACATCGTGGCGCTGATCCCGATGGCGGCCCTGGTGGCCGTGATGGTCTTCGTGTCCTGGGCGACGTTCGACTGGCACAGCATCAAACCCTCGACTCTGAAGATGATGCCGAAGAGCGAGACCGCCGTCATGCTGGTCACCGTCGTCGCCACGGTTGCCACGAACAACCTGGCCATCGGCGTCGGCCTGGGCGTGCTGACCGCCATGGTGCTGTTTGCCAACCGGGTGTCGCACCTGGTGACCGTCGAGCGGACGGTGTTGGAGCTGAACGGCGAGGAAACGGCTACCTACGTGGTCGACGGCGAGCTCTTCTTCGCGTCCTCCAACGACCTCTACACGCAGTTCCAGTACGCCCTGGACCCGGACAAGGTCATCATCGACATGCACGCCTCGCACCTGTGGGACGCCTCGACCGTGGCGGCACTGGACGCGATCACCGAGAAGTACCGCAGCCATGGCAAGGACGTGCGGATCATCGGGCTGAACTCGGCCAGTGTGGCGATGCGGGAGCGGATGGCGGGCAAGCTCAACGGCTGACCGGCGGACCGGCTGACCGGCTGACCGGCTGTCCGCTGCAGCCGCGGCGGCCGGGGCCTCCCGTGCCGGGCGTCCACCCCATGTACCGCGGCAACGGCGTATTCTAGGGGCACCCCGGTCCGGACCTGCCGGACCGTCCAGCCGACGGGAGGCACAGATGAGCGAGAGCTTGACCCACCAGGATGTGGAGCACTTCGCCGCGCTGCTGGACGCCCGCGAGGCGTCGGACCGCGCCCAGGTGGAGCGCCTCACGGTCGACATTGCCGAAGTCACCGCCGCCACCCGGGACGTCCCGGCCGACGACGAACACGACCCCGAGGGCTCGACGGCCACGCTGGAACGCGCGCGCGAAGTGGCGCTGCTGGCCAGCACGGAAAAGGCGCTGACGGACATCGCCGCAGCCCGGGCCCGGCTCGCGGCCGGCACCTATGGCACGTGCGCCTCGTGCGGCAACCCCATCCCGCGCGAGCGCCTGGAGATCCGGCCGGAAGCACAATATTGCGTGACCTGTGCGGCGAAGCGGCGCCGTGCCTGAGCGAATCACCGTGGATCGTGCCACGCACGGGGCGGGCACCGCCGTCGTTGTTCCGGATGGAGAACCCGTCACCGCGGTGACCGGCACCCGGTTGGCGGACGGCCGCCAGTTGCTGTTTTTCGACGACGGCGCGCGGCCGGTTCCGCGGGAATCGCAGGACACCCGGGACCTGCCGGAGCGGCCGCCGGTGGGGGAGTTGCGCTACGACGTGCTGACGGGGGAGTGGGTGGCGCTGGCCGCGCACCGGCAGACCCGCACCTACCTGCCGCCGGCGGACGCGTGCCCGCTGTGCCCGAGCACGCCGGACTACGCCTCCGAAATCCCGGCGGCGGACTATGACGTGGCCGTGTTCGAGAACCGGTTTCCGTCGCTCGGGCCGGACCTGCTGGCGACGCCCGAGGACCCGGAGTGGGGCCGCGCCTACACCGCCGGCGGGCGCTGCGAGGTGGTCTCCTTCACCTCGGCGCATACCGGTTCGTTCGCCGGGCTGGACACCCGCCGCGTGCGCACCGTGATCGACGCGTGGGCGCACCGGACCGCGGCGCTCAGCGCGATGGACGGGATCGCGCAGGTCTTCTGCTTCGAAAACCGCGGCGCGCAGATCGGCGTGACGCTGCACCATCCGCACGGCCAGATCTACGCCTACTCCTACCTGCCGCCCCGCGGGGCAGTCATGGCCGCGGCCGCGCGGCAACACTTCGAGGCCACCGGCGGGCGGCAAACCCTGACCGGGGCGGTGCTCGGCCGCGAGCGCTCCGACGGGTCCCGGATGGTGCTCGAAGGCGAACACTTCAGCGCCTACGTGCCGTTCGCGGCGCGCTGGCCGCTGGAGGTGCACCTGGTGCCGCACCGGCAGGTCGCGGACCTCGCCGGGCTCACGGGTGCGGAGCGGGACGAACTGGCGGTGCTGTACCCGCAGCTGCTGGGCCGGTTCGACGCGCTCTACGACAGCCCCACCCCGTACATCGCCGCCTGGCACCAGGCGCCGGTCGCCCGCGCGCTGCGGGAAGCGGGCTACCTGCACCTGCAGCTGACCTCGCCGCGCCGGGCCGCCGACAAGCTGAAGTATCTGGCCGGCTCCGAAGCCGCGATGGGTGCCTTCATCAACGACACCCTGCCGGAGCAGGTGGCCGCCGCGCTGCGGGACGCGGATCCGCGCCGCATCACGGGTGCCGGCGGCGATGGACCGGGCGGGACGCGCGCGGCGGGCGAAGGGACCGGAGCCGCCGTGGCCGCCGGCGGGGAGGCCGGCGGGGGCGCCGGCGGTGAGGCCCCGTGACCGCCGAAGCTTTGGCCGCACACACCGCCGACGCCTTCGCCGCACGGTTCGGGCGCGGCCCGGACGGGGTCTGGGCGGGACCGGGACGGGCCAACCTGATCGGCGAACACACCGATTACAACGGCGGCTTCGTGCTGCCGTTCGCCATCGACAAGATCACGACGGCGGCGCTCGCCGTGCGCGGCGACCGCACCGTTCGGGTGGCCTCGGCGCTACCGGGCGCCGAGGCGGTGGAGGTCGGGCTGGATGATATCGGCCCGGGCGCGGC
>NZ_JBNHGL010000220.1:0-4747 GCF_059091245.1 Arthrobacter sp. Y3225116 | reverse complement strand
CAGCCCCGCCGAGGGCCAGCAGCGTGAAGTAGATCGCGAGCTCACCGGTGAACCGGACAAAGTCCATGCGCCGGCTGTGCTCCCGCCACCTGCCGCCCTGGCAGGCCACGCCGGGGAGCTGCTGGATGCGACCGGGGCGGGCGCCGCCGTCGTCACCCTGGACAAGGACGGCTCCTTCCTGCTCACGCCCGACGGCGGGACCCACCGTACCTGGGCCACCCCGGTCACCGAGAAGCAGGCTTCGGGCGCCGGCGACACCTACGTGGCCTGCCTGACCCTGGCGCGGGCGGCGGGGCTGCAGCTGAGCACCAGCCTTGACCTGGCCCAGGCCGCCGCGGACGTCGTGGTGCGCCGGCGCGGCACGTCGGTCTGCAGCACCACAGACCTCGCGTCGCACCTGGGCACCTTCTCCGATGCCGCCCTCGATGCGGAGGCGCTCGGGCAGGCGATCGCCGCCGAGCGGGCCTCGGGCAAGCGCATTGTGCTGACGAACGGGTGTTTCGACGTGTTGCACCGCGGCCACACCCGCTACCTGAACCAAGCCAAGCAACTGGGCGACGTGTTGGTCGTGGCGCTGAACAGCGACGCATCTGCCCGGCGGCTGAAGGGGCCGGACCGGCCGATCAACCCGGCCGCCGACCGGGCCGGCATCATCGCCGCGCTGAGCTGCGTGGACTACGTGACCGTGTTCGACACGGACACGCCCATCCCGCTGATCGAAGCGATCCGGCCCGACATCTACGCCAAGGGCGGGGACTACTCCCCGGAGATGCTCGAGGAGACGGCGGTGGTGGAAGCCTGCGGCGGCGAGGTGTGCATCCTGGACTATGTGTCCGACCACTCCACCACGGCGGTGGTCCGCCGGATCCGCGGCTCGGCGCCTGCGGCGGAGACGGGTTCGGCGCCGGCCTCGGGAGCGAATCCGACCCCGCCCGCGGGAGTCGATTCGGCGTGAGCCGCAGGAGTTCAGCCAGCTGGGCCCTGGCGGCACCGGAAACAGGGCCGGAGCTGGAGGTGTTGGTGCCCAGCTATGGCCGGGAAGCGGAGCTGGCGGTGACGCTCGCCGGGTTGGCGGCGCAGGACGGCCCGGCGTTCTCCGTCATCGTCAGCGACCAGAGCGACGGCGCCCCCGCCTGGGAGCACCCGGCCGTCGGGGCGATGATCCGGGTGCTGGAAGCCCAGGGGCGCCCGGTCCGGCTGGAGCGGAATCTGCCCCGGCGCGGGCTGGCCGAGCAGCGCGACTTCCTGCTCCGGCTTGCCACCGCTGAACTGGTGCTGTTCCTGGACAACGACGTGTGGCTGGAACCGGGCATGCTGGTCCGGATGACGGCGGCCATTCGGGAGGCGGGCTGCGGATTTATCGGTGCCGCGGTGCAGGGCATGTCCTACCTGGACGACGTGCGGCCGGGGGAGCAGGAGCCCTTCGAGCTGTGGGACGGTCCGGTCCGGCCCGAGCGCATCCGCCGCGAGGACCACCGGTTCGGCCGCTGGCAGCTGCATAACGCGGCAAACCTGACGCACATCGCCGCCGAGTTGGGCATCCCGGACGGCGGCTGGCGGCTGTACAAGATCGCGTGGGCCGGCGGCTGCGTGCTGTACCGGAGGCGTGCGCTGCTGGAGTGCGGCGGGTTCGGGTTCTGGCAGGAACTGCCGCCGGCCCACGCCGGGGAGGACGTGGTGGCGCAGCTGAGGGTCATGGAACGCTACGGCGGTGCCGGCATCCTGCCATCCGGCGCCGTCCACCTGGAATCGCCCACCACGGTCACCGATCGCTCCACCGAAGCCGCGGACGTGGTGCTGCGGGATTAGTCACCCGGGCCGCAGCCTACCCGGCGTCCTGCCACCCGCCGCCGACCGTATAGCTGGCGACCAGCGTGCCCGCCCCGGGCTGCATCGAGTCGTCGGGATCGTCGTAGAGCTGCGCCGCGTCCGCCTTGCTGTTGGACAGGATGGACTCCGCCGCCTCCTTGGCCTCCGCCAGCGACGCCCCGAACACCTCGCTGCGGGCAGGCAACTGGTCGGTGCGGACCATCTCCGCATCCGTTTCGCTCAGCGGAACCGTATAGCCGCGGTGCTCGTCGCTGACCGGGAACTCGAAGCTCTCCCCGTCCGGCGCTGCCGGGATGGTGTACTCCAGGTAATAGGACATGGCGGTGCTCCTTTCGGGCTGGTCGGCCGCCGGTGGGTCCGTCCCGGGCGGCGGCCCAGGCCCAGCCTGTCACAGCCGAAATCCGGTGCATAGATTGCAAGCGTCCGTGCCCGTCCGGCGGGGCAATCCCGCCCCGGCCGCGCCCGATCCGCCATCGCCGAGTTAGCCGTGCACCGCCGTCGTCGTTAGACTGGCAGGTGCGTAAGGGAGTATCCAGATGCGCTGCAGCCGTCAACACGTAGGGCGCCGACGCCCGGCCGGTTGCAGTGGCCGGCCGTGCCGGAGGAGAGACTTGCGGGCTCACCGCTACCCGCTTACGAAAGGAAACACATGAGCGTTTCTCCCCTGATTTGGGGCATCACGATCGCCGTTATCGTCGCGTTGCTCGCCTTCGACTATTTCTTCCACATCCGCAAGGCCCACGTGCCGTCGCTGAAGGAAGCCGCCATCTGGTCCGCCCTGTACGTGGGCATCGCCATCGTCTTTGGAATCCTGGTGCTGATCTACGGCGGCGTGGACATGGGCTCCGAGTACTTCGCCGGCTACATCACCGAGAAGGCGCTCTCGGTGGACAACCTGTTTGTCTTCCTCATCATCATCGCCAGTTTCAAGGTGCCGCGCGAAGACCAGCAGAAAGTGCTGCTGTTCGGCATCGTGTTCTCGCTGATCGCGCGCACCGGGTTCATCTTCCTGGGCGCCGCGCTGATCAACACCTTCGCCTGGGTCTTCTACGCCTTCGGCCTGATCCTGATCATCACGGCCGGCAACCTGCTCAAGCCCGGACACGACGGCGGCGAGGCGGACAACTTCATCATCCGGCTGGCCAAGCGCTTCTTCCACACCACGGATTACTACGACGGCGACAAACTGTTCACCGTCAAGGACGGCAAGAAGGCGATGACGCCGATGCTGCTGGTCATGGTGGCCATCGGCGGCACGGACATCCTGTTCGCCCTCGACTCGATTCCCGCGATCTTCGGCCTGACGCAGAACGTCTACATCGTCTTCACGGCCACCGCCTTCTCGCTGATGGGCCTGCGCCAGCTGTACTTCCTGATCGACGGCCTGCTGGACCGGTTGATCTACCTGTCCTACGGCCTGGCAGCGATCCTGGCTTTCATCGGCGTGAAGCTGATCCTGCACGCACTGCACGAGAACAACCTGCCCTTCGTCAACGACGGCAACCCGGTCCCCGTGGTCGAGATCAGCACCGGACTCTCGCTCACCGTCATCATCGGCATCCTGATAATCACCGTCGTCGCCTCGCTTCTGAGCAAGGCCGGCAAGGCACAGAACGCCATCAACAACGCGCGGCGGCACGCAATCAACTACATGGATCTCTCCTACACCGCTGACCCGGCAGAACGTGAACGCATTTACCGGCTGCTGGTGGAAGAAGAGCGCCAGATTGTGCAAATGGAACCGAAGTACCGCAACAAGGCCAAGGACGTGGACATCATCCGCGAACAGGTGGCCGAGGCCCACCGCCAGCACGCGGAATACCAGCGGAGCTAGGGCCGCCCGGGCCGGCCGGCCCCGGGGATCGGGACCCCCAAAGGACGTCCCGCCCGGGGCGCCGGCGGGCCCGGAGCGCCGTTCCAGCGCCCAAGCGCCTCCGGCGGACAACGTCGGAAAACCGGCCCGGCGGACGGATTCGCCGGGGCCGGTCGGGACGGGATCGGGCCCCCTTCAAGGGCAAAACGTCCGGTGCTACCGTGAGGTTCTACTGATCAAGAAAACCCGCAGTTCCAATAGCAGGGAAGGTGATCACGATGACCGAGCAGGTCAATACGACCCACGCGGCGAACAAGAGGTACGCCGAACTGTACAAGAAGCCGGGGCCTTGGATCACGGTCTACGTGGACGCCAGCACGGGCACCGTGGATTCCCTGCGGGCGGGGGATGTGCTGCCGGACAGGCTGCGGGAATCGCTCGAGAAGCAGGGCGCCGCGAAGGCGGACATAGCGGCCGTGATCGAGGCCGTTTCCCCGGCCACCGGCGTTCCGTCTCCGGTCTCCCGCTTTGTGCTGGTGCGCGGCGGTGAGGCCGAAATCAACGAGGTGCTCCCGGGCGAAATGTCCGGTACGGAGGTGGTTCACACCGGCCCGATTCCGGACCTGGTGCCCCTGTTGAAGGCCCGCGGCGACGACTTCCCGTACGTGGTGGCCGAAGTGGGCCGGGACGGCGGCGAGGTCCACCTGCAGTACGCCCGCCGAAACGGCGTGGTGGAAACGAGGACGGTGGAGGGCGAGCGGGAGAACCTCACGAAGGTTCCCGGCGGCGGCTGGTCCCAGGGCCGCTATCAGCACCGCACCGAGGAAATCTGGCGCAAGAACGCCGATGAGATCGCCGCCGAGATCGACCGCGTGGTGCAGGCCAGCAGGGCGCGGCTGCTGATTGTGGCGGGCGATATCCGGGCCCGGGAGCTTGTGGTCGATCAGCTCTCCGAGGCCAGCCGGGCGATCGAAGTCACCATCGAGTCGCACACCCGCACAGGCGGCCCTGGCCGACTACGAATCCGCCGTCCGCCAGCTGGCCGAAACGGGTGCGCAGTTAATCCTCTTCACCGGCTTTGAGGTCATGCTTCCGCCGGTCCTC
>NZ_JBNHGL010000219.1:0-4751 GCF_059091245.1 Arthrobacter sp. Y3225116 | reverse complement strand
ACGGGATGGCCGAACTCTACATCCGTACCAGCGCGGACAAGGCGCTGCTCGCCTACAACCTGATGCAGGCCCACGCCCGCAAACTCCAAACCGTTGACGAAACCCGAACCCTGGGCCAGCTCCGCGCCGACGTGTTCACCGATATGCTCCTGCGCTACCCCGGCCACGCCTACCGGCCCGCTACAGCCAGCGCCACCGCCAGCGGAGCCACCGCCGGCGACACAGCCGCCACCCAGACGGCAACACACAATGGAGAAACAGCAGCCAACCAAACGGCCACCGGTTCGCGAGCAGCAACCGGTTCCGGAATTGCGGCCGGATCCGGGGCAGCCCCCGGCTCCGCAGCCGTCGGGACCCTACCGGGCACCACCAAAGAAACCGGCCCCGAGATCCCAGACCCGGAAGTTGCGGTGGACACCGCCCGAAACACCGCGGCCACCGCAACGGCACGGCAGGGGCCTTGCACCTGCGGGGGTGGGAGCGTGACCGCTTCCGTCGCCGTGACCGCGCCCCTTGCAACCTTGCTGCGGCTTTCCGAAGAACCCGGTGACCTCACCGGGTACGGGCCCATTCCGCCGGGCATGACCCGCGACCTTGCCGCGCTGGCGAAGTCCTGGTTGATCGTGCTCACCGATGACTATGGCAAGGCAGCCGCCGTCGCCAAAGACTTGCGCCACCCGCCCGAATGGCTCAAACGCCTCGTCCGGCTACGAGACCGGCACTGCCGGGACTTCGGTTGCACAGTCCCGGCGGACCAGTGCGAGATCGACCATACGGTCGCATGGGAAGACGGCGGCCGAACAGTCCTGGAAAATCTCAGTGCCAGGTGCAAACCCGGGCACAAAACCAAACACAACGGCGGCGGAACCGTCACCCAAGACCCCGACGGGACCCTGCACTTCACGACCCGCTCCGGCCACACCCACACCACCACCCCCGACGAAGGGTGGACACTCACGCTCCCCGCGACACCCGGCGGAGACGATGCCACGGAAAGCACGGGCACTGGGGCAGACCGTCCCCGGGGCGACACCGGTGGCGACGCCAGCGGCGACGAAGCCACGGACGGCCCGTGGGACAACACCTAACCACCGTTCTAGACACCCAACCACCATTCTAGGCATTTGGAGGCCTAGAGTTCCGTTAGGGGAGTGGTCTGTCGCTTCGTGAAGTATCCCAGCCGGACGGACCGTTGCTGCCCGCTTCGTACTCTTCCAAAGGCACTTCGTCTTTTTCCCAGGCCTTCAGCACGGGCTCGACTATCCGCCAGCACTCCTCGGCGGTGTCCCCGCGGACGGACAGGAGCGGGTCGCCACGCAGCACGCCTTCCAACACTTCGCCGTAGGGCAGCAGGTCGGCCGAGTGCAGGTCGGCGCTCATGACCGCCCGGTCCAACGTGAAGATGTCGCCCGGGCCGTTCACGTCGATCTCCAGTTGAAGGGTTTCCGGTCCGAGCCCAATCCGCAGCCGGGTCGGGGCGTCGATGCCCTTGAAGCCCGTGGGCAGGTGGTTGACCGGCCTGAAGGTGATGATCACTTCCTTCTGGGGCTTGCCCAAAGCCTTGCCCGAGCGGAGGATGAACGGCACACCGGACCACCGAGAGTTGTTGATCGAGACTTCAACCTCGGCCAAGGTTTCGGTCTTCTTGGCCGGGTCCACGCCCGGTTCGGCGGCGTAGTCCGGAATGTCGCGGTCGCCGATCCTGCCGGCGGTGTAGCGGGCACGCCGCGTGCTCTTGGCGAAATCCGGGCTGACGCTGCTGGCGCGCAGGACGCTGCCGATATGGTCGCGCAGGTCCCGCTCCTTGATGGTGGCCGGGGCGTTCAAGGCGGTCAGCGCCATCACCTGCAGCAAGTGGCTTTGAATCATGTCACGCAGCGCGCCGGCCCCGTCGTAGTAACGGGCACGACCCTCCAAAGCCAGGGACTCATCATAGAAGATCTCGACTTTCGCCACATGTTCATTGCTGAGCAGCGGCTCCAGCAGGCGGTTGGCGAAGCGCAGGCCGAGGATGTTGAAGACCGTTGCCTTGCCCAGGAAGTGGTCCACCCGGTGGATATGGTCCTCCGGCACCAGCCTCAACAGCGTCTTGTTCAGCGATGCGGCCGATTCACGGCTGGAGCCGAACGGCTTTTCCAACACCAGCCGGGTTCCCTCCGGCACGTCCTCGGGCCGGAGCATCTCGCAGGCTTTCTGGCTGACGGCGGGCGGCAGGGCAAAGAACACGGCCACCGGGCCATCCAGCGCGGCCAGCAAGTTCGCCAGTGCACCCTCCGACGTCACGTCCACCGAGTGGTACCGCGTGTTGTCCTGGACGTCGAGCAGTTGCCGCCGTCCGTCGTCGTTCGCGTCCACCGCGCAGGAATCAAAGGCGCCGCGGACGCGTTCCTGCCACTTGCCCTCGTCCCAGTCATCCGAGCCAGCGCCCACCACTTTCAGCCCGCTGGTCCTGCCTTGCGCGATCAATTTGCCCAGCCCGGGCAGCAGCAGCCGGCCGGTTAGGTCGCCGGAAGCCCCCAGGATCAGCAGCGTCCGGATCTGCAGCGGCCCGTCGGCAGCGGGGGTGGAGACGTCCTCGGGCTGGATCTTGTCCTGTGTCTGGGTCTGTTCAGCGCTCACGTTCCCACCTTGCCACGGCTGTACCGCAGGGGGAACGTTCCATGGGCCGTGCGAGGTACGGAACCCACCGGCGTTCCTCCTTACCGCGGTTCCTCAACGCAATACGAGCCGGCGGCCGCGTCGTCGCGATTTCCGGCGCGACTGCCGCCACCGCCAGTTGATACCCTTAAGTGCTGAACTCCGGCGCGGCCCGGGGACTGTGAACCAGATCGACGAAAGTAGACACGGCGCGTGTTCAATTCACTCTCTGACCGGTTGGCCTCAACCTTCAAGAATCTGCGCGGCAAGGGACGGCTGTCCGAGGCCGACGTCGACGCCACCGTACGCGAAATCCGGCGAGCCCTGCTCGACGCCGACGTCGCGGTGCCCGTGGTGCGCGAGTTCGCGGCCCACGTGAAGGAACGCGCGCTCAGCGAAGAGGTCTCCGCGGCGCTGAACCCGGCCCAGCAGGTCGTCAAGATCGTCAACGACGAGCTGGTCAACATCCTCGGCGGCGAGACACGGCGCATCAAGCTGGCCAAGACCCCGCCGACGGTGATCATGCTCGCCGGCCTGCAGGGTGCCGGCAAGACCACCCTGGCGGGCAAGCTGTCCAAGTGGCTCAAGAGCCAGGGCCACAGCCCGCTGCTGGTGGCAGCCGACCTGCAGCGCCCCAATGCGGTGACCCAGCTCCAGGTCAACGGCCAGCGCGCCGGCGTGCCGGTCTACGCCCCGCACCCCGGCGTGCAGTCCGAGTTCGACGCCGTTACCGGCGATCCGGTGGCCGTGGCCCGCGACGGCGTGGCCGAGGCGCGGCAAAAGCTCTACGACGTCGTCATCGTGGACACCGCCGGACGGTTGGGCGTCGACGCCGAGATGATGCAGCAGGCAGCTGACATCCGCGCCGCCGTGAACCCGGACGAAGTGCTCTTCGTGATCGACGCGATGATCGGCCAGGACGCGGTCAATACCGCGCAGGCCTTCAACGAAGGCGTCAATTTCACCGGCGTGGTGCTCTCCAAGCTCGACGGCGATGCCCGCGGCGGCGCGGCGCTCTCCGTGGCGTCGGTGACCGGCAAGCCGGTGATGTTCGCCTCCACCGGCGAGAACCTGGACGACTTCGAGATCTTCCACCCGGACCGGATGGCTAACCGCATCCTGGACATGGGCGACATGCTCACCCTGATCGAGCAGGCGGAGAAGTCCTGGGACAAGGGCGAAGCCGAGCGGATGGCGCAGAAGTTTGCCGACCAGGAAGACTTCACGCTGGACGACTTCCTCGCCCAGATGCAGCAGATCCGCAAAATGGGCTCGATGAAGAAGATGCTCATGATGATGCCCGGCGCCGCCAACATGCGCCAGCAGCTGGAGAACTTCGATGAACGGGAAATCGACCGCGTGGAGGCCATCGTCCGGTCGATGACCCCGCACGAGCGCGTTGCCCCGAAGATCATCAACGGCTCCCGCCGCGCCCGCATCGCCAAGGGCTCCGGCGTGCACGTGTCCGAGGTCAACGGCCTGCTGGAGCGCTTCGGCCAGGCCCAGAAGATGATGAAGAAGATGGCCCAGGGCGGCGGCATCCCTGGCATGCCGGGCGTGGCCGGGCCGGGCGGCTTCGGCGGCGCACGGAAGAAGCAGCAGACCGCCAAGGGCAAGAAGAAGGCCCGCTCCGGCAACCCGGCCAAGGCGGCACAGGAGCTGCGCGAGGCCGAGGAACGCCGCAAGAACAAGGCCTCCGTTCCCGCCGGAAGTGCCTTCGGTGTCCCGCAGGACGGGCAGGACTTCGATCCGTCGGCGCTGAACCTGCCCAAGGGCTTCGAGAAGTTCCTCGGCAAGTAGCCGCGAAGCTGTAGCAGCGAAGGCCTACCGCGAAGGCTGTAGCGCTGCAGGTAAGTGCCCCGTCGTTTCCGGCGGGGCATTTTCCGTGCGCCGACGAGGGCCCCTGCACCCGCGGGGGCGCTTGCCGTGCGTCGAGGGGGAGCTTTCGATGGGCGGCGGGGGGCACCTACCGTGCGTCGAGGGGGAGCTTTCGATGGGTGGCGGGGCGCTTGCCTGCGCCGGCGGGAACCTGCCCTGCGTTGGCGGGGGTACTTGCCCTGCGCCGCGCGGCGCTTTCCATGGCCGGAAGGTAAGCTGGTTGTCGAATCGTTTCA
>NZ_JBNHGL010000218.1:0-4770 GCF_059091245.1 Arthrobacter sp. Y3225116 | reverse complement strand
AACAAGCACCGCCCGGAGACCACCTTCGGCAATGTCAATGCCGATGTGCTCGAACACTTCAGCCCCGGCTGCCAGGGAGCCGCCCTCCGGCGGGGCCGCGTACTGCACGGCCTGCCACGCGGTGGGCACTACATCGGAGAGGTACAGGTAGCGCTCGTCCTCACCGGTGTGGGGCACCTTGATGGGTCCGTAGTCCGCGTGCGGGACACGCAGGTACTCGGCCTGCCCGCCGGGCACCGAGCCGTAGAGCCGCGAGTAGCCCAGGAACTGGGCATTGTTGTTGTACTCGCGGACCTGGGTGGTCTCGCACTGGGACTGCAGGCCCTGTCGGCACATGAAGCAGTGGCCGCAGGAGACATTGAACGGGATGACCACCCGGTCCCCGGCCTTGATGTGGGTGACGGCCGAGCCGACCTCCTCCACGATCCCCATGGGCTCGTGTCCGATGATGTCGCCCTTGTCCATGAAGGGAGTGAGCACCTCGTAGAGGTGCAGGTCCGAGCCGCAGATTCCGGTCGAGGTGATCCGCACGATCGCGTCCGTGGGCTCCTGGATCCGCGGATCCGGGACCTCCTCCACGCTGACCGAACGCTTCCCTTGCCACGTCAGAGCCTTCATTGCCCTCCTTCTCGGGGCTGCCGCCCCGGACGGAACGACAGCATGCTGATCATTTCGGTCCAATCGACCCTAACACTGCAGTAACCCGGTGGTCGAAGCGGGTCCCGATCCCCGAAGGCGTCAGGGCCGGGGGTCCGGCCGGCTACTCCTCTTGGCTGCCCTGGGCCAGCAGCGCCGTCAGCTCGTGGGTCAGGTCGGGCGAGACGGGGATTTCCTTGCCGTCGATGCTCTTGACCGGGGCGAGCAGGCGGATGCTCGAAACCAGCCAGACGGCGTCGGCTTCGTAGAGGTCGTGCGGCTCCAGCGGACCGTAGCCCAGCTGCCACCCGGCGGCTTCTGCCGCCTTGAACAGCACCGACTGGGACGTGCCCGGCAGGATGCCGCTCTCCAGCAGCGGCGTCACCAGCGTCTTCACGCCGTCGCGCACCCGCGCCATCAGCACCGTGGACGTGGGCCCTTCCAGCACGCGGCCGTCGCTGGACGTGAAGATGGCGTCGTCGGCGCCGTTCTTGTGCGCATACCGCAGCGCCGCCATGTTGACCGCGTAGGAGAGCGTCTTGGCCCCCATGAGCAGCCATGGGGCGCGCTCGGCCAGCGAGCTGTCGTACCCGCGGTCGAGCAGCAGCACGGAAATGCCGTCGGTCCGCTGGCGCCGCCCTGCCGCCGGCACCAGCGAAGCCTGGACCCAGGCCGTGGGCGCGGAGGAGCCTTCCACCCCGCGGGTCACCAGCAGCTTGATCACCAGTTCCTCGACCGGCGGGTGCTCGGCGATCGCCGTCGCGATGGCACGCTCCCAGGCATCCGGGGAGGGAAGCTGCAGGTCCATGGCCCGGGCGGAGTTGGCCAGCCGGTCCAGATGCGCCTGCAGCTTGCGCGGGACCCCGTCGACTGCCAGCAGGGACTCGAAGATGCCGTCCCCGCGGGTGGCACCGAGATCGGTGGCCATCAGCTGCGGCCGGGAGGCATCTGCGACGCGTCCCGACTCGTGGGCAGGGTCCAAAAACACCAGAACTGTCATGGCTCCAGCTTAGTGAGTCTGCCCCCAAACGCCGGGTAGGCTGGGAGGATTGCGCCGGCACACGGCGGGAGGGGAGGAACAGCCGCGTGCTGTGGTCGTTTGCGGGGCTGGGCACATTCCCCGAGTGGGCCGTCGTGATTCTAGGCGTGGTCGATATGGCCATCCGCATCATCGCCCTGGGCGTGATTCCCGGGAACCGCCGCCCCAATACCGCCATGGCCTGGCTGCTGGCCATCTTCTTCATCCCGCTGATCGGACTGCTGCTCTTCTTCATGTTCGGCAGGTTCCGCCTCTCGGAGCGCCGGATCGCCAAGCAGGCGGAGATCAATGGCCGGGTGTGGGCCGCCACCCGGAACCTCAAGGAGCCCACCAGCGAGCAGGAAGCCCCGGCCTGGGTGCATTCGGCGGCAGAGTTGAACCGGCGGCTCGGCGCCTTCCCCATGGTGGACAGCAACCATGTGGAGCTGTATTCGGACTACGACGAGTCCATTGACGCGATGACCGAGGCCGTGCGCGAGGCGCGTGAGTTCGTGAACATCGAGTTCTACATCATGAGCCGCGACGAAACCACCGGCAAGCTCTTCACCGCCCTGGAAGAAGCCGCCGCCCGTGGTGTCCGCGTGCGCCTGCTGTTCGACCACATCGGCACCCTCCGCGTGGCCGGCTACCGCAAGTTCCGCTGCTGGCTGGAGACCACCGACATCGACTGGCGCCGGATGCTGCCCGTCCTGCCGGTCCGCGGCCAGTGGCGCCGGATCGACCTGCGCAACCACCGCAAGATCCTGGTGGTGGACGGCCGGGTGGCGTTCACCGGGTCGCAGAACCTGATCGAGCCCGGCTACCGCCGCACGTCCAGCCACAAGATCGGCCGCAAATGGGTGGAACTGATGGCGCGCTACGAAGGACCCATCGTCACCGCGCTGAACGTCGTGTTCGCCACCGACTGGTCCAGCGAGACCGACGACACGCTCGAAGGCGAGCTGTTCACCCCGGCCCCCTTCCGCGAGCCCGGCCCCATGACCTGCCAGGCCCTGCCCAGCGGCCCCGGCTTCGCGACCGAGAACAACCTGCGCCTGTTCAACACGCTCATCTATGCGGCCGTGGAGCGGCTGTCCATCTGCAGCCCGTACTTCGTACCGGATGACTCGCTGCTCTACGCCATCACGACGGCGGCCCAGCGCGGCGTCGAGGTCGAATTGTTCGTCTCTGAACGCGGCGACCAGCTGCTGGTCCATCACGCCCAGCAGTCCTACTATCAGGCGCTGCTGGAGGCCGGCGTGCGGATCTACCGCTACCCGAAGCCGCTGGTGCTGCACGCCAAGCACTTCACCGTGGACGATGAGGTCGCGGTCATCGGCTCCAGCAACATGGACATGCGGTCCTTCTCCCTGAACATGGAGGTCTCCGTGATGATGCTCGGGGACCACATCGTGGAGCAGGTGTCGGAGATCCAGGACAGCTATCGGGTCATTTCCCGGGAGCTCACGCTGCAGGAGTGGAGGCAGCGGCCCCGCTGGCAGCGCTACGTGGACAACGTGGCCAGGCTGACGGCCACGCTGCAGTAACCCGGGCCCCACGGGGCGCACGGCCTGCGTGCCGGCCGTGCGCCCCGTCCACACGCCTGCCGTTACTGCCGCCGGAACCCGGCGGGCGCCTATTCGGGCCAGGCGGAGTTCTGAATGATGTCCACGAAGTCGGTCCGCTGGAAGCCGGGGCTGAAGTGTTCGAGCACATCGGCATTGACATTGCCGAAGGTGGTCTCCGGGCGGTGCTTGTTGCCCTCCGTGAACGCCGCGAGGATCTGCCGCTTGAAGTCCGGCCGCGGGTGCGCCGCGGTGACCGCGTCGATGGCCGTCCGGTCGAGATCGGAGTAGCCGATCCCCAGCACGTCCGTTTCCACCCCCGCGGTCACCAACGCGATCTCCGGGTCCATGAATTCGGGCACACCGGGGGTGGTGTGGAGCGCGACGGCGGTCCACACCTTGGCTGCGTCCTCTTCCGAACGTCCCTGCTCCAGCAGGAAGGATTTGGCGGCATTGGCGCCGTCGACCTCGAAGCGCAGGTGGTCCGTGCCGTACGTATCGGTCAGGCCCAGGTCGTGGAAGAGCGCACCGACATAGAGCAGCTCGTGGTCGACGTCGAGGCCGAGGCGCTGGCCCTGGAGGGCGCCGAAGAGGTACACGCGCCGGGAATGGTCGAACAACAGGTCGTTGGTGGTGTCGCGGACCAGTTCGGTGGCGTTCCGGACGAGTTTGGTGTCGGGAATGGTGATGCCTGCGATGACTTCGGCCATGAATGTCTCCTTTGTCCAGCGGCAGGGAAATCTGCCGTGCCTCCCATCCTGCCGGGCCGACGCGGGCCGGGGCACCGTCACCAAGGACGACAATCCCTCGGAATCGGCCAACGGCCGGCGCTCAGCCGTTCTTCGCCGTGGACCGGAAACGCTGCTGGTATTTCGACGGCGGCACGCCGATCCGTGCCACGAACGTGCGCCGCAGCGCCTCGGAGTTGCCGAACCCGGAGCGTTCGGCGGCCTCGGTGACGCTGTATCCAGAGTCCAGCAGGGCCTTGGCGGTGTCGAAGCGGACGAGCTCCACATACTTCGCCGGCGTGGTCTGCAGCTCTTCGCGGAAGAGCCGGGTCAGGTGCCGCACGCTCAGGTTGGCGTCCCGGGCGAGCGCGGGCACAGAGAGCACCGCCGCCGGGTCGGCGCGCACGGCCTCGAGCACCGGCCGCAGGGGCGAAGACCTGGGCGGATCTCCCTGCAGCGGCGCAGAGAACTGCGACTGCCCGCCGGAGCGCTGCATGTAGACCACCAGGGAGCGGGCCACCTCGCGGGCCAGGTCCGGGCCGTGGTCCTCTTCGATCAGCGCCAGGGCCAGATCGATCCCGGCCGTGACGCCGGCCGAGGTGTGGATCCGGCCGTCGCTGACGAAGATGGCGTCCGGCTCCACCTTGGTCGCCGGATAACGCCGGGCCAGCTCGCGGGTGTGTTTCCAGTGCGTCGTGGCCCGGCGCCCGTCCAGCAGCCCCGCCGCCGCAAGAACGAAGGCACCGGTGCAAATCGACGACATCCGCCCGGTGTTGCCGGCAAGATGCCCGGCGGCGTCGACCAGCCCGGCGGGAAGCCGGCC
>NZ_JBNHGL010000217.1:0-4785 GCF_059091245.1 Arthrobacter sp. Y3225116 | reverse complement strand
CGCCCGGCGGTGCCTGGCTCCTTCCCGCCGCCGGTTGTCCGGCGCGCCCCCCGGTTGTCCGCTGCGCCCCCGCGCCGTAGTCTTTATGCAACTTGTTGTGCAAAGGAGTGCATCGTGGCCGTGGCCTACCCGAAGCTGTTCGAACCGCTGGACCTCGGCTTCACGGTCCTGCCCAACCGGGTGCTGATGGGGTCCATGCACGTCGGGCTGGAGGAGCTGCCCGGCGGCTTCGAGCGCATGGCGGCCTTCTACGCCGAACGCGCGCGCGGCGGCGTCGGACTGATCGTGACCGGCGGCTTCGCCCCCAACGCGGCCGGCAGGCTGCAGCCCGGCGGCGCCATGATGACGACGGCGGAGGAGGCCGCCCGCCACACGATCGTCACCGGCGCTGTCCACGCCGCCGGAGGGCGGATAGCGCTGCAGCTGCTGCACGCCGGACGTTACGCCGCGCATCCCGAGCCGGTGGCGCCCAGCCCGCTGCAGGCCCCGATCAGCCCGTTTACGCCCCGCGGGCTCAGCGAAGCGGAGATCGGGCAGACCATCGAGGACTTCGCGAACTCGGCCGCGCTGGCCCGCGAAGCGGGATACGACGGCGTCGAAATCATGGGGTCCGAGGGATACCTGATCAACGAGTTCATCGCAGCCCGCACCAACCGGCGGACGGACGGCTGGGGCGGCAGCTACCGGAACCGGATCCGCTTCCCGCTGGAGGTTGTCCGCCGGACCCGCGAGCGGGTGGGGGAGGATTTCATCATCATCTACCGGCTTTCCATGCTGGACTTGGTGGAAGGCGGCTCCACCTTCGAGGAAGTCGCCGAACTGGCCCGCGGAGTCGAGGCGGCGGGGGCCACCATCATCAATACCGGCATCGGCTGGCACGAATCCCGCGTGCCGACCATCGCCACCTCGGTCCCGCGTGCCGGCTTTTCCTGGGTCACCCGCCGGCTGATGGGCGCCGTCGGAATTCCGTTGGTAACCACCAACAGGATCAACAACCCGGATACCGCCGAGCAGCTGCTGGCCGACGGATACGCCGACATGGTGTCCATGGCCCGCCCGCTGCTCGCCGACCCGGCGTTCGTGCTCAAGGCCTCGCGCGGACGGGCGGACGAAATCAACACCTGCATCGCCTGCAACCAGGCCTGCCTGGACCACACCTTCGTCGGCAAGACCACCTCCTGTCTGGTCAATCCGCAGGCCTGCCACGAGACAGAACTGCTGATCGCGCCCGCCGCCGCGCCCAAATCGCTGGCCGTGGTCGGGGCGGGGCCGGCCGGGCTGGCCTGTGCGGTCACCGCGGCCAGGCGCGGGCACCGCGTCACCCTCTTCGAAGCGGCGGACGGCATCGGCGGCCAGTTCAACCTGGCCAAGCAGATCCCGGGCAAGGAAGAGTTCCACGAGACCATCCGCTACTTCAGCCGCCAGCTGGAGCTGCTCGGCGTCGAGGTGCGGCTGAAGACCCGGGCCACCGCGGCGGCCCTGGCCGAAGGCGGGTTTGACGAGGTCGTCCTCGCGACCGGCGTGGTGCCCCGGCTTCCGGACCTGGACGGCGTGGACCACCCGAGCGTGCTCGGCTATCTGGACGTGCTGCGCGACCACCGGCAGCTGGGTGACACGGTGGCGGTGCTGGGCGCCGGCGGCATCGGCTTCGACGTCAGCGCGTACATCACCCAGGCCGGCCCCAGCGCCACCCTGGATCCGGGCCGGTTCCGCGAGCACTGGGGGGTCGACGACGACCCGGCGGCGCGCGGCGGACTGGCCGCTCCCCGGCCCGAACGCCCGGCCCGCAGCGTCTACCTGCTGCAGCGCAAGGAATCCAAGCTCGGCGCCGGACTGGGCAAGACGACCGGGTGGATCCACCGGGCCGAGCTCAAGAGCCGCGGGGTGCAGATGATCCCGGCCGTGACCTACCGCAGGATCGACGACGACGGACTGCACCTGACCGTCGACGGCGCCGACACGGTGCTCGCCGTCGACAACGTGGTGCTCTGCACCGGCCAGGAGCCGCAGCGGGAGCTGCAGGATGCGCTGGAAGCGGCGGGGCTGCCGGTCCATTTGGTCGGCGGAGCCGACGTGGCAGCCGAACTCGACGCCAAACGCGCCATCAACCAGGCCACCCGGCTAGCCGCGGCGCTGTAACGGAGCGAGCTGTCATGTCCTTGCCGCACGCCATCCTCACCGCCCTGCTGGAGCGGCCCGGGTCCGGGGCGGAACTGGCCCGCCGGTTCGACAAGTCGTTCGGCTTCTTCTGGCCGGCGACGCACCAGCAGATCTACCGCGAGCTCGCCAAGTTGGAACAGAACGGCCTGGTCGAATCAACGGGCCGCGACTCCAGCCGCGGGCGCGCCAAGGAGTACCAGGTCCTTGCTGTCGGCCGGGAGGAACTGCGGCGCTGGACCGACGAACAGCAGAACCCGCGCCCCGTCCGGGAGGAGCTGATGATCCGCCTCCGCGCCTCCTCGGTGCTCGGAGACGTCCCGATCCACGGCGAAATCGAGCGGCATCTGGCCCTGCACCGCGCGCAGCTGGAGGCCTACCGCCAGCTCGAACAGCGGGGCACCTGGACCGACGCAAACCGGCTGCAGCGGGCCGTGCTGCAGGCGGGCATCATGTTCGAGCAGGCCTGGATCGAGTGGGCCGAGCAGACCCTGCAGGGGGAGTAGGAACACGAACCGGCACACGGCGCCGGGTGGCCGCTGTGCCAAAGGTCACCGCCCGCCGTCGTGCTCCCTGTCCCCGGCCAGCCGGAGCGTGCCGTACACTGGATACATCCCCCACTGTCGGTATTCCCTTAGTTCTGCGCGATAATGCCGTTTACGGTCTTGTCGAAGCGTCTGATTGTGTGTGGGCCCGCCTCTATGCGGCGGGCAGTTTCATGTTTGGGAGCGCCGGCTAAAGAAAACGCCGCCAGGTCTCTCCGCAGCTTGCGGGTGGCCAGCGAAGCGGCGGAAAGCCCTGCCACGGGATTGTAATAGCGCCGGGCTTTGAGTCAGAGGACCGCGGACATCGATGTGCCGCGGCCACCGGTCCCCAGCTGAATACGAGGAACTGCCCCGTGTCCGAAAACACTGTTAACACCCTGCCCGAAAACACCGACGGCGCCCCGGCCGTCGAAGACGAGAACACCGTACTCTTCACCGACTTCGGCCTCGACGGCCGTGTCCTGGCCGCACTGACCGACGTCGGCTACGAGAAGCCCTCGCCCATCCAGGCCGCCACCATTCCCGTCCTGCTCGAAGGCCGCGACGTCGTCGGCCTCGCGCAGACCGGCACGGGCAAGACCGCGGCGTTCGCGGTTCCCGCCCTCTCCCGGATGGCCGAGCTGCCGCCGACCAAGAACACGCAGATCCTGGTGCTGGCCCCCACCCGCGAGCTGGCCCTGCAGGTGGCCGAGGCCTTTTCCTCCTACGCCGCCCACATGGACGACTTCACCGTGCTGCCCGTCTACGGCGGCTCCGCGTACGGGCCCCAGCTGGCCGGCCTGCGCCGCGGCGCCCAGGTGGTTGTCGGTACCCCCGGCCGCGTGATCGACCACATCGAAAAGGGTTCGCTGGACCTGTCCGAACTCCAGTACCTGGTGCTGGACGAGGCCGACGAGATGCTGCGCATGGGCTTCGCCGAAGAGGTCGACCAGATCCTCTCCAAGACCCCGGAAAGCAAGCAGGTTGCCCTGTTCTCGGCGACCATGCCGACCGCCATCCGCCGGATCGCGAAGAAGTACCTGAAGGACCCGGCCGAGATCACGGTCAAGGCCAAGACCACCACGGGCACCAACACCCGCCAGCGCTACCTGCAGGTCATGGGCCCGCACAAGCTGGATGCCATGACCCGGATCCTGGAAGCCGAAGATTTCGACGGCGTCATCGCCTTCGTGCGCACCAAGATGGCTACCGAGGACCTGGCCGACAAGCTGAAGTCCCGCGGCTACCGGGCCGCCGCCATCAACGGCGACATCCCGCAGCAGCAGCGTGAGCGCACCGTCGAGGCCCTGCGCGACGGCAAGATCGACATCCTGGTCGCCACGGACGTCGCCGCCCGCGGGCTCGACGTCGAGCGCATCACCCTCGTGGTCAACTACGACATCCCGCACGACACCGAGTCCTACGTGCACCGCATCGGCCGCACCGGCCGTGCGGGCCGCTCGGGCGACGCCATCCTGTTCATGACCCCGCGCGAGAAGTACCTGCTGCGGGCGATCGAGAAGGCCACGCGCCAGCCCGTCGAGCAGATGCACCTGCCTTCGGCCGAGACCATCAACAACCTGCGCATGAGCAAGTTCGCGGAGCAGATCACCGAGACGCTGGCTTCCGAGGACGTCTCGATGTTCCGCGACCTGATTGCGAACTACGAGACCGAGCACGACGTCCCGGCCGCCGAGATCGCGGCCGCGCTGGCCGTCATGGCCCAGGGCGGACGCCCGCTGCTGGTCCAGGACCTGCCCGAGGCACCGAAGGGCCAGCGCGAGCGTGCCGGCGGCGGACGCGACGCCATGAATTCGCGCGGCCCGTCCCGCACCCTGACCGAGGGCAACGCGACCTACCGGATTGCCGTGGGGCGCCGGAACCGCGTGATGCCCGGGTCGATCGTCGGCGCCATCGCCAACGAGGGCGGCCTGTCCGCCGCGCAGATCGGCGGCATCGATATCCGCTCGGACCACTCGCTGGTCGAGCTGCCCGCGGACCTGAGCAAGGACCAGCTGCGCGCGCTGTCCAAGACCCGCATCGGCGGCGAGCTGATCCACCTGGAGCTGGATGGCGGCCGCAAGCCGCGCCGGGACCGCGACGA
>NZ_JBNHGL010000216.1:0-4834 GCF_059091245.1 Arthrobacter sp. Y3225116 | reverse complement strand
ACGCCGCACCACCGTCCTGCTTTCCAGCGCGCTCGCAATGATGCTGCTCTCAGCGTGCGGCGGCGGGAGCCTCAACACCGGCGGCAGGGCGGGGGACGGCAGCACCGGCGGCTGGCAGGGGCGCCGCCCGCCCGGAAAAACTTGGAACTGCCGAACTTGCCCGCCGCATGGCCGCGGAAGGACTGGATCACCGCGTCCCGGCCGGGTCCCGGCTAGCCGGAAGCCACGGGAACCGGGCAGGGTGATCGGCCGGCCTGAGGCGGCTCGCCGGCACCCAGCGGGCGCGCAGCCCCGCCGCGGCGGTGTTGGTCGGGCTTCGCGTCAGCGGATACGATCGTAGAGGCTTGCAGCGCCCAAGTATGTCGCTGCAGTAACGGCTTACATCCACCATAAGGAGACCTCTGTGTCAGCGCCCCAGAACATCACCCTCATCGTCGACGGCGAAGAGAACCAGGTGACCGAGGGCACGACGGGAGCCGACCTTTACGGCGCCCGGCGGGAGGTCGTCGTCGTCCGCGTCGACGGCGAACTGAAGGACCTGGACCAGCCGATCCCGGCTGGGGCCAAGGTCGAAGCCGTGACCATCGACTCTCCCGACGGACTCAACGTGCTGCGCCACTCCACCGCGCACGTGATGGCCCAGGCCGTCCAGCAGCTGCGGAAGGACTCCAAGCTCGGGATCGGCCCGTACATCACCGACGGTTTCTACTTCGACTTCGACGTCGATGAGCCCTTCACCCCGGAGGACCTGAAGCAGCTGGAGAAGATGATGCTCAAGATCGTCAACTCCAACCAGCGCTTCGTCCGCCGCGCCGTCTCCGAGACCGAAGCGCTCGCCGAGATGGCGGGGGAGCCGTACAAGGAGGAGCTGATCGGGCTCAAGGGCCACTCCGACGAGGCCGGCGAGGGCGCCAGCATCGAAGTGGGTGCCGGCGAACTGACCATTTACGACAACGTGGACGCCAAGAGCGGCGAAGTGGTCTGGAAGGACCTCTGCCGCGGGCCGCACCTGCCCAACACCAAGCTGATCTCCAACGCCTATGCGCTGACCCGCTCGGCCGCCGCCTACTGGCGGGGCAACGAAAAGAACAAGCAGCTGCAGCGGATCTACGGCACCGCCTGGCCCACCAAGGAAGACCTGAAGGCCTACCAGGAGCGGCTGGCCGAGGCAGAGCGCCGCGACCACCGCCGGGTGGGCGCCGAACTGGACCTGTTCTCCTTCCCGGATGAACTCGGCTCCGGCCTGCCCGTCTTCCACCCGAAGGGCGGCATCGTCCGCAAGGCGATGGAGGATTACTCGCGCCAGCGGCACACCGAGGCGGGCTACGAATTCGTCTACACCCCGCACATCACCAAGAGCAACCTGTACGAGGTCTCCGGCCACCTGGACTGGTACCGGGACGGGATGTTCCCGCCCATGCACGTGGACGAGACCCGCGACCCCGAAACCAACGAGGTCGTCAAGCCCGGCCAGGACTACTACCTGAAGCCGATGAACTGCCCGATGCACAACCTCATCTTCCGCTCGCGCGGCCGGTCCTACCGCGAGCTGCCGCTCCGGATGTTCGAGTTCGGCTCCGTCTACCGCTACGAAAAGTCCGGCGTGGTCCACGGCCTGACCCGCGTGCGCGGCATGACCCAGGACGACGCCCACATCTACTGCACCCGCGAGCAGATGAAGGACGAGCTGACCACCACGCTCAACTTCGTGCTGGACCTGCTCAAGGACTACGGGCTCGACGACTTCTTCCTGGAGCTCTCCACCAAGGACCCGGAGAAGTACGTCGGCTCCGAGGAGGTGTGGGACGAGGCTACCCGCACCCTGGCCGAGGTCGCCGAGGCATCCGGCCTGGAACTGGTGCCGGACCCGGGCGGAGCGGCCTTCTACGGCCCCAAGATTTCGGTACAGGCGCGCGACGCGATCGGCCGCACCTGGCAGATGTCCACCATCCAGCTGGACTTCAACCTGCCGGAACGGTTCGAACTCGAATACCAGGCGGCCGACGGCAGCCGCCAGCGCCCGGTCATGATCCACCGCGCCCTGTTCGGGTCGGTAGAGCGCTTCATGGGCCTGCTGATCGAACACTACGCCGGCGCCTTCCCGGCGTGGCTCGCCCCGGTCCAGGTGGTCGGCATCCCGGTGGCGGAGGCGTTCAACGACTACATGCTGGAGATCGTGGCCAAGCTGCGCGCCCAGGGCATCCGCGCCGAGGCCGACCTGGGCTCGGACCGCTTCCCGAAGAAGATCCGGACCGCCAGCAAGGACAAGGTTCCATTCGTGCTGATCGCCGGCGGCGAGGACGCCGAGGCCGGTGCCGTCTCCTTCCGCTTCCGCGACGGCAGCCAGGACAACGGCATCCCGGTGGACGAGGCCGTGTCCCGGATCGTGCAGGCCGCCGCCAGGCGCGGCAACTGACGATGGCCGAGACGACCGAAGCCATGACCGACCAGACCGGCGACGGGGTGACGGACGCCTTTGAGCTGCCCGGCGTGCCGGATGCCTTCCAGCGGCTCTGGACCCCGCACCGCATGGCCTACGTCAAGGGCGGCCAGGGCCAGTTCAAGAACAAGGACGAGTGCCCGTTCTGCGTGGCTCCGGCCCGCCCCGACGAGGAATCGCTGATCGTCCATCGCGGCAAGTCCGCCTACGTGGTGCTCAACCTGTTTCCGTACAACCCCGGGCACCTGCTGGTCTGCCCGTACCGCCACGTGCCCGACTACACCGACATCACCGCGGAGGAGACGGCCGAGTTCGCCGAGCTGACCCAGACGGCGATGCGGGTCCTGCGGAAGGTGGCGAACCCCAGCGGCTTCAACCTGGGCATGAACCAGGGCGAAGCCGGGGGCGCCGGGGTGGCGGCGCACCTGCACCAGCATGTGGTGCCCAGGTGGGGCGGCGACGGGAACTTTTTCCCGATCATCGCGCAGACCAAGGCGATCACCGAGACCCTGGACGAGGTCCGCAAGCAGGTATCCCAAGCCTGGCCGGCACGGTAGCGCGGCGATGCTCAACAAGTACGCGCGCGGATTCTTTGGAAAGCTGTTCACGCCGCTGGCCCGTGCCCTGATCCGGATGGGCGTCTCGCCCGACGCCGTCACCATTGTGGGCACCCTCGGGGTCTCCGTGGGGGCGCTCGTGTTCTACCCGCTGGGGGAGCTGTTCTGGGGAACGGTCTTCATCACGGCGTTCGTCTTCTCCGACATGGTGGACGGCCTGATGGCGCGCATGCTGGAGCGCAACAGCCGCTGGGGCAATTTCTTGGATTCCACCCTCGACCGGCTGGCCGACGGCGCGGTGTTCGCCGGCGTGGCCATCTGGTTCTTCACCGGCGGAGAGAACACCGCCATCGCCGTCTCCGCGCTCGTATGCCTGCTCCTCGGTTCATTGGTCTCCTACGCCAGAGCCAAGGCCGAGTCGCTGGGCTGTACCGCCGCGGTGGGCCTGGCCGAACGCTCCGAACGCCTGGTATCCGTCCTGGTCTTCACCGGCCTGACCGGGCTGGGCCTGCCGGAGCTGGTCCTGCTGGTGGTCCTGGTGCTGCTGGCCGCCGCCAGCCTGCTGACCGTGGCCCAGCGGATCATGGCCGTCTACCGTCAGACCCAGCAAACCGCCTGATCCGCCCCGCCGGCCGGGTGCGGCCTGCGGGCCGCCAGGAAGGTTACGTCATCGGTGACCCCGCGCACCGGGTCCGCGGTTAGCCCCCGAGGAAGGTTACGTCATTGGTGACCCCGCGCACCGGGCCGGACGTATGATGAGATGTACGTTTCCTACCGACTCCTAGGGGCTTTTAGTGTCCAGCAGTGAAGAAACTTCAACTCACGCGCCCGTGACCGGCAGCAGCCGCGTCAAGCGGGGCATGGCCGAGATGTTGAAGGGCGGCGTCATCATGGACGTCGTGACTCCCGAACAGGCCCGCATCGCCGAAGACGCCGGTGCCGTGGCCGTGATGGCCCTTGAACGCGTTCCGGCTGATATCCGCGCCCAGGGCGGCGTGTCCCGGATGAGCGATCCGGACATGGTTGACGGCATCATCGAAGCCGTCTCCATCCCGGTGATGGCCAAGGCCCGCATCGGCCACTTCGTCGAGGCGCAGGTGCTGCAGTCCCTCGGCGTGGATTACATCGACGAGTCCGAGGTGCTGACCCCGGCCGACTACACCAACCACATCGACAAGTGGAACTTCACCGTTCCCTTCGTCTGCGGCGCCACCAACCTGGGCGAGGCCCTGCGCCGCATCAATGAAGGCGCGGCCATGATCCGCTCCAAGGGCGAGGCCGGCACCGGCGACGTCTCCAACGCCACCGGCCACATGCGCCAGATCCGCTCCGAGATAAAGCGCCTGTCGGCGATGCCCGAAGACGAACTGTACGTGGCCGCGAAGGAACTGCAGGCCCCGTACGAACTGGTCAAGGAAATCGCCGCCACCGGCAAGCTGCCCGTGGTGCTGTTCACCGCCGGCGGCATCGCCACCCCGGCCGACGCCGCGATGATGATGCAGCTGGGCGCCGACGGCGTGTTCGTCGGTTCCGGCATCTTCAAGTCCGGCAACCCGGCCGAGCGCGCCGCCGCGATCGTCAAGGCCACAACCTTCCACGACGACCCGGACGTCATCGCCAAGGTCTCGCGCGGCCTGGGCGAGGCCATGGTCGGCATCAACGTGGACGAAATCCCGCAGCCGCATCGCCTCGCCGAGCGCGGCTGGTAAATACCGACGACGGCGAACGCCCGGTCCCGCACGAAGGTGCGGGACCGGGCGTTTCTCGTTTTTGGACGTTTCCGGGGGCCGGCGTTTCCGGGGCCGACGTTACGGGACGTCCCCGCGGCCGGCCGGGG
>NZ_JBNHGL010000215.1:0-4857 GCF_059091245.1 Arthrobacter sp. Y3225116 | reverse complement strand
CCCGGCGCCTGGCTGTCGGCCCCGGCGCCGTTGCCGGGGCCCGGGCCGTCGGGGCCCTGGCCTTGCGGATCCCTGCTGTCGTGCCCGGCGTCATTGGCCCCGTGGCTCATCGCGTCCCGTCTTCCTCATCTCGTGTCGCCGGCTGCGGGAGGCCTCCGGCGAAGTGTTAGCCTCTCATCAGCCTATAGTTTCGGTCCGCCAGTTCCTACCATCCCGGCGCGGGCCCGCCGTGGGCGCAGTGTCGGTGTGCCCTGTGCGTCGTGACGTCAGGGATGAGGGGAATAGGGAACAATAGGGAGATATGAAGGCACGCATTCTGGTCGTAGACGACGACGAGGCCCTGGCCGAGATGATCGGCATCGTGCTGCGCAACGACGGCTTCGACCCCGTGTTCTGCGCGGACGGCGCCCAGGCCCTCGAGGTCTTCCGCAGCAGCAAGCCGGACCTGGTGCTGCTCGACCTGATGCTCCCGGGGCTGGACGGCATCGAGGTCTGCCGCCAGATCCGTGGCGAATCGGACGTTCCCATTGTCATGCTGACGGCCAAGTCGGACACCTCCGACGTGGTCCGGGGCCTGGAATCCGGTGCCGACGACTACGTGCCCAAGCCGTTCAAGCCGGCAGAACTCGTGGCCCGGGTGCGCGCGCGCCTGCGTCCGGGCGACCAGCGGGCGCCCGAGACCCTGCGGATCGCCGACGTGGTGATCGATGTTGCCGGGCATGTCGTCCACCGCGGGGACGAGAAGATCTCGCTCACCCCGCTGGAATTCGACCTGCTGGTGGCCCTGGCCCGGAAACCCTGGCAGGTCTTCACCCGCGAATTGCTGCTGGAGCAGGTCTGGGGCTACCGCCACGCCGCAGACACCCGCCTGGTCAACGTGCATGTCCAGCGGCTGCGCTCCAAGATCGAACGCGATCCGGAGGCCCCCGAAGTGGTGCTCACGGTGCGCGGCGTCGGTTACAAGGCCGGCCAAGGGTAAGTGGAGCCGGTTCTCAGCCGGTGGACAGCCAAGCTGAAGGCGGCAGCTGAGGCCGCTTGGCATGCCACGCTGCGGGCCCGCGAGTTCCTGAACCGGAAATGGCGGCGGTCGCTGCAGTTCCGCACGGTGACCGCTGCCGTCCTGCTCACCGCCTTCGCCTTCATGGGCGTGGGCGCGTTCCTCTCCAGCCAGATCGCCTCCGGGCTCTACCAGGAGCGGGTGAACCAGGCGGAGGCCGAGTCCCGGCGCGGTCTGTCCCAGGTCAAGACAATCTTCGAGAGTTCCTCCGCCAGCGACCGGGCGACCGTCTCCAGCATGGTGGCGGACACGCTGAAACTGCTGGAGGGTACCGGCGCCGAAGCGCCGCGCTACTACCTGCTGACGCCGCTGCCGGGCGGCCAGAACCTCTACGTGTTCAGCCAGTCGAACACCTCCATCACCGCCAACATCATCCCGGAGGGGCTGGCCCGGGAAGTCGCCACCGGCACCGGGCAGTACCGCCAGGCGCTCGCGCTGCCCGTGGGCGACAGCGATGTCCCCGCCATCGGATTCGGCACCAAGGTGTCGTTGCCGCCGGGCAATTCGTATGCGCTGTACCTGATCTACGACCTCTCCTCGGTCCAGCAGACCCTCGACTTCATTCACCGGGTGCTCTGGATCGGCGGCGGGCTGCTGCTGATCCTGGTCGGCGGCATCGTCTGGCTGCTGACCCGCGCCGTCGTGCACCCGGTCAGCCAGGCGGCGATCGCCTCGGAGAAGCTGGCGGCAGGACAACTTCAGGAGCGGTTGGAAGTCCGGGGCGAGGACGAACTCGCCCGGCTGGGGGCCTCCTTCAACCACATGGCGAACAGCCTGCAGGAGCAGATCACGCAGCTGGCCGCGCTGTCCGAAATGCAGCAGCGGTTCGTGTCCGACGTGTCGCACGAACTGCGGACGCCGCTGACCACGGTCCGCATGGCCGCGGAGGTGCTGTACGAATCGCGCGGGGACTTCGATCCAATCAACGCCCGCTCCACGGAACTGCTGTACAACCAGGTGGAGCGTTTCCAGGCGCTGCTCGCCGACCTCCTGGAGATCTCCCGTTTCGACGCCGGTGCTGCCGCACTGGATGCGGAGCCGACCGATTTGGTGGAGATCGCCCGCACCGCGCTCGACGCCGCCCAGCCGCTTGCGGAGAACAGCGGGTCGGAGCTGCGGCTGATTGCCCACGAGCCGCGCTGCATCGCGGACATGGACCGGCGCAGGATCGAACGCATCCTGCGCAACCTGATTGTCAACGCGCTGGAACACGGTGAAGGCAAACCGGTGGAGGTCACGGTCGGGGCAACCGAGGACGCCGTGGCCGTCTCGGTGCGGGACTACGGCATCGGGATGACGCCCATGGAAGCCTCCAGGGTGTTCGACCGCTTTTGGCGCGCCGACCCGGCCCGGGCGCGGACCACCGGCGGCAGCGGCCTGGGGCTGTCGATTTCCACGGAGGATGCCCGCCTCCATGGCGGCTGGCTGCAGGCGTGGGGCGAGCCGGGCAACGGTGCCTGCTTCCGGCTCACACTGCCGCGGCACAGCGGCGGCACGCTCACCCATTCGCCGCTGCCGCTGCCACCGGCCGGCGCCTCCGCATGGCACGGCCAGCTGGTGGCCGAGAATGTGCTCCTCGAACAGCAGGAGGAAAACGGTGTTCCGGATCCCAGCTGAGCCTGCCCGCCTCTCCCGGCTGCGCGCCGTCGTCGTCATGCTCTGTGTCATGCTGGCGCTGGCCTCCTGTTCCTCCATCCCGATGTCGGGGCCGGTGGGCACGGTCCAGGCCGATTCGGGCGAAACCGGGGGGACCGGCTACACCTTCAACCCGCCGGGGCCGTCGCCGGGGGACTCCCCGCAGCAGATCGTCGCCGGCTTCATCCAGGCGGGCACGGCCACGCAGGACGATTACCGGATTGCGCGCGAATTCCTCGCCCCGGACCTGGCCGGCGAATGGCAGCCGGTGCAGCGGACGCTGGTGTACCGGAACGTCGTGAGGATTGTCGGATCGCCGTCCGAAACCGAATTCGTGCTCCAGGTGGAGGTCGATGCCACGATCAACGAGTCGGGCGTCCGGACCCAGGCCGAGGAAGGGGCCACCGAATCGCTGCCGGTGGAACTGGCTCAGGTGGACGGCGAATGGCGGATCTCCAGCGTTCCGGACGGGACCATGGTCTCCACGGTGGACTTCCGCACCTTGTTCTCCCCGTTCAACCTGTACTACTACGACCCGACGTACACGTATGCCGTGCCGGACGTGCGCTGGTTCGCCAACCGGCAGGGCATCTCAGCGGCCATCGTGGCTGCCATGCTGGAGGGGCCCGCACCGTACCTGGCCGGCGCCGTGATCAGTGCCTTCCCGGAAGGCTCGCAGCTGGTGCGGCGGGCCGTACCGATCGAATCCGGGGCTGCCAGCGTGGACCTGTCGGCCGAAGTCCTGACGGGCACCACGTTCCTGCGCCGGCAGCAGATGCAACAGCAGTTGGAATTGACGCTGGGGGAGCTCAATACCGTCTCCACCGTCCAGATGACCGTAGACCAGCGGGAAGTGGATCTGGGCAATTCCCCCGATCCGCAGTTCCAGGCCGCGGTGACGGACCCCGCGGTCGGCAATGTGCAAATCGGGGTCTTGGACGAGGAACTGGTGTTCTACGAAGGATCCCGGCCGGTCAAGCCGGAGGACCTGCCGTCCGTCAGCCGGCTGCGCCCGCGCGAACCGGCGATGTCGCTGGACCAGGAACGCTTTGCCTTCCTGACCGCCGAGCGCAACCGGATGTTCGTGATCGGCGAGGACCGCCGCGCGGTGGAGGCGGCATCCGGAAGCAACCTCACCGGACCCAGCGTCGATCCCTTCGGCTGGGCCTGGGCGGCGGCCGGTGACGGCAGCGGGAAAGTCTCAGCGGTTTCCATCGAGGAGCCGGACGAATCGGTGGCGGTCAGCGCCCAATGGCTCACGGAGCGGACCGTGACCGAGCTGCAGATCTCGCGTGAAGGATCCAGGGCGCTCATCACCACCCGCGAAGGCGAGAGCACCTCGGTCTATGTTGCCGGCGTCGTCCGGGACCAGGACGGCCGGCCCCGGGGCATCACCACGCCCAAGCGGTTGAACCCCTCGGTGCCGGTCGACTCCGGCGTCTGGGCCGACGAAGATACCGTCGTCGTCATGCAGGCCTCGCCCGACGAAGCGGTGACCGCGGAGGTGCTGAACCTGGACGGCAGCACCCTGCGGACCGCGCCCCTGCAGGGGATGGTGGAGATCAGCGCCGGCAACGGCAGCCAGGACGTGTACGCCCAGACCAACGAGATGCTCTACATCCGCGTCGGCAACAGCTGGGCTCCGCAGCGCAACTCCCCGCTGGTCATCGATCCGTCCTTCCCCGGATAGCCCCGCCTCCACAGCCGCCCGCAGCACCGCAACACTCCACAACCGGCGCCCGGACCACGCCGGCCGGGCAGGGCGCGGCCAGACTGAAGGCATGGCGGGGACCCGGTGGTGAAGGCGACGGCAGGCGTGGGCACCCGGCTGGACAGGCTGTATTTCAGCCGGGCCGCCGAGGCGCTGCGGATCTGGTCCGGGCAGTTCGGCCGGCTGCTGCTGCCGACCGACTGCGTGGCCTGCGGCGCGCCGGATTACGTCCTGTGCGCTGCCTGCAGGCGGCGCCTGCGCCGCTCGACGGTGCGCCCGAGGGCCGTGGAACAGGACGCCGACTCCTTGCCGCTGGACGAGGCCGGCCGGCCGCTGCCGGTGACCGCCGGGGGACCCTACCGGCGTGAACTCTCCCAGGCCGTGCTGGCCTTTAAGAACCACGGCCGGACCGAGCTGGCGCCGGTGCTGGCCGTCGTGCTGGCCGGCGCCCCGG
>NZ_JBNHGL010000214.1:0-4906 GCF_059091245.1 Arthrobacter sp. Y3225116 | reverse complement strand
CGGCGCCGACGACGCCGACCGGGTCCGGGCGGCGGGCGGCGCGGGCGAGCATGGAGTCCCAGTCGCAGGAGTCTACGAAGGGAAACCAGCAGTATCCCTCGAGCCGGATCCCGCGGGAGAGCGCCAGTTCGTACTGTTCCAGGGTGTAACGCAGCCAGGACGCGCGGTCGGAGGCGGTTCCCCGGATGTTGGTCTCGCTCAGGAGCATCGGCAGCCCGTAGCGGGAGCCGTAGTGCTCGGCCACTGCGGCAAAGCCCAGCGGGTGGGGCGATGGCGCGTGGGCGCGGGACTCCTCATACCACCACTCCGAGTGGCAATAATAGTCGAGGCCGAGAACGTCCACCCGCACGGGGTCCAGGTGCAGCAGGTCTTCGCCGCCGTGCCTGACGAGCTCCCTCAGGAAGGGGCGGTCCCCGCTCAGATCGTGTCCGAGCACCAGGTCCAGCAGCACGTGCCGCCGGTCGTTGGCGAGAGCGGCGTACTCCGCCGGGCCACCCGCAGTTCCGTCATGGTGTTCGCAGGTATCCACCCAGACGTGGCGGGCTTCCGGCAGCAGCTCCGACCAGCACCTGGCCGCCTCGGCGATGGCCGGCAGGACGTTGCGAACGAGGCGCATAAAGCCGGCGATTCCACTGTCGTAGGGCGGCCACAGGGCCTCGTGGCCGCAGAGGAAAAGGGTGGCGAAGGGTTCATTGAACAGCGTGTAGGACGTCAACCAGGGGTAGCGCCGGGCCACGGCCTCTGCATACCGCAGGTAGGCGGGCGCAAACCTCCGGTCCCTGAAGCCGTCGTCGAGCCACTGCGGGTAGCTCGTGTGGTGCACCAGGTCGACAATCGGCTGCATGCCGCGTGCCCGCAGGAACTGAAGCTGCCGGTCGGTCTCGGACCAATCGAACACGCCTTGCTCTGCTTCCACGCGGTGCCAGCGAATCGGAAACCGCACGCTGCCCACGCCTGCCGCGCGCATGTGGTCCAGGTGGCGGCCCCAGTGGGCGAAGCTTCCCGTCAGCTCCGCCACGTCCCGGCGGTGTACCGGCAGGTAAGTACTTTCGAAGGCGCCAACAAAGGGAACAGCGGCAATGCGGCCAGGCACGGCAACGCGGCCCGGCACGGAAGGGAGGCTCTCGCCCAAATCCGACACATCATTCTCCCGGTCCGGAGGATTTTAGTGCCAGCTGCTCGACACGAGTAGGTACATAAAACCCGAAATGCCGGGCATGGGGAACCCCTGGTGGCTAGTTCAACCTTTCATCGCGTGTGATCGGCCGGCCGGGCAGTCCGAAAGCCTCCGGCTTGGAAGGGGAGGTGCCCGCCCCGGTTACCGGGCCTGGCCGCCCGAGGGGTCCTTCACGTGCCGGCCCAGCGCGGCCAGGATGCGTTCCAGGCTGACCGCCACGGATCCCGCCGCCGTCGCGGGGGACTCCGAAGACACCGAGCCCGCGACTACCCCGGTGAGGCGGTGCTGTGCATCGCGCGCGGCCTTCAGTTTGTCCGGCAGGTCCTCCGCGGTCATGCTCCTGATTGCCTCGGCCGTGGCGTCCAGGGCGTTGGCCATCGGTGCCAGCACGGGGTCCGGAAGATGCAGGGTCTCGTCCCAAATCACGGCGCTGAGCACCTCGGTCATGTCCTGGGTATGGAAGGCGGCACGCTCCAGCGTGCGCAAATCCCGCCAATCGGTGTCCAGATCCCGGTCGTGGAACTTGCGCCGCGGGTTGGCCTTGCGGCTGCGGTCGGCGGCCTGCACGGCCTGCCGCACCTGGTTGCCCAGGCGGGTGATGCTCTCGCCGTTCGTGGCCCAATCCTTGTGTTCCGGCGGCCAGTTCTCCCGTAGCGCCTCGGCCATGTCCTCCAGCTGCCGGGCGAGGTCGGACTGCAGCTGCTGCAGGCTGCGTCCCACCGCGCTGAAATTCAACGGCGGGAAGAGCAGGAAGTTCACCGCGATGCCGATGGCCACCCCCACCGCCATCTGCACCGCATAGCCGAGCGAGTAGTCGCCCGCATTGGACCCGCCCACCAGCAGGACGAACAGCGCGGCCATGGGAACCCATTCCCTGCCGGCCCCGAGCCGCGGCAGCCCCGCGACCAGCACGCCCAGGAACACCAGCAGGCCCACGGTGACGAAGTGCGGGCCGACCGTCAGGAGCAGGACCATGGCCAGGCCGATGCCCAGCAGCAACCCGGCCAGCGTCTCCACGGAGGTCTTGACGGAGTCGGCGACGGTGGAATACATGCTGATCAGCGCGCCCAGCGGCGCGTAGTAGGGGTACTGGTCCACTTCGCCGGGCAGCCGCAGGGCGATGAACCAGGCGATGGCGCACGCCAACGCGGTCTTGAACGCCAGCTGGACCCGGCGCCACCCGCCCATCTGCTGGCCGTATTTGCGCAGCGGGGCGGGGAGGCGGTCGGTGAGCCGGTCCAGGCGGCCCGGCCCAGCGGGCATTGTTTCCGGTTCTGGCATGTAAAGCACCTCCAGGTTCCGGGTTAGCCGAATCAGCGTCCGGCCGGAACCAGTTCTGCCTCGAGTGTATTGCGCTGGTGTTCCCGGCGCTCGCGCCGGCCTTCGACCAGCCGGTACAGCACCGGCACCAGCACCAGCGTCAGCGCGGTGGAGGACACCAGGCCGCCGATTACCACCACGGCCAGCGGCTGCGAGATGAAACCGCCCTCGCCGGTCAGTCCCAGCGCCATCGGCGTGAGCGCGAAGACCGTGGCGAGCGCCGTCATCAAGATGGGCCGCAGCCGGCGCCGCGCGCCGTGGGTGATCGCGTCCGCCACGTTCATGCCGGGCCGGCCGTCGTGCGGGCGCCGGTACTGGTTGGTCAGGTCGATCAGCACGATCGCATTCGTCACCACGATGCCCACCAGCATCAGCATGCCGATCAGCGACGGCAGCCCCAGCGGGATCCGCGTGATGACCAGCAGCCCGATGGCCCCCGTGGCCGCGAACGGAATGGAGACCAGCAGGATCAGCGGCTGCACCAGGGACTTGAACGTCGCCACCATGATCACGTAGACAATGGCGACGGCGGCCAGCAGCGCCCAGCCCAACTGTTCGAAGGACTCGGCCTGCTGCGTGGCCGCGCCGCCCAATTCCGCCGTCACCCCGGCCGGCAGGTCGGTGCCGTCCAGGGCAGCCGCCACCTCGCCGCTGAGCGCCCCCAGGTTCTCTCCCTCCGGGGTCACGGAGACGACGGCGGTGCGTTCGCCGCCGCTGGCGCTGATCGACGTCGGCACGTCGGTTTCCTCAACCGTGGCCAGGTCCGTCAGCGGCACCGGCCCGCCCGCCGTGGCCACCTCGACGCCGCGCAGTTCCTCGACGCTGGCGAAGTCGCTGCCTTCCCCGATCAGCACCGGGAAGTCGGTGGTCCCGATCCGCACGGTGCCGCCGGGCAGCGGGCTGATCGTGGATGCCAGCAGGCCCGCGACCTGCTCCTCGTCCAGCCCGGCGGCCACGGCCTTGGCCCGGTCCACGGACACCTGGACCACCGGCTCGGCCGCCGAGAGGTTGCTGGACACCTCTGCGGCCCCCGGCACCTCCCGCAGCAGCTCCACCAGCCGGTCGGACGCGTCCCTCAGCTCCTGGGGCCCGTTCGCGGAGATCTCCACGTCCACGGTGCTGGAGGTGCCGAAGCCCCCGCCCTGGGTGCCCAGCGTGAACGTCGCCTCGCCAGGCAGCTTTTCGACGGCGGAGCGGACCCGGTCGCGCAGCGCCGCCTGGTCGATGCCTTCCTCGGTGATGACGGTGTACTGGGCCACCGAAGCACCCGCGGAGAGGAACGTCCCCAGGCCGCCGCCGGCGTTGCCCATGGTGACCTGGACCGCCTCGATCCCGTCCATCCCGGCCAGCAGATCCTCGACCGGGGCGGCCGCCTCGTCGGTGGTCTCCAGGCTGGTCCCGGCCGGCATCTCCTGGCGCAGGCTGAAGCTGTTCTGTCCGCTGTCGCCGAGCAGGTTGGTCTGCAACAGCGGCACCATGGCGGCGGTGCCGGCCAGCACCAGCAGGGCGGCACCGGTGGTGATCACCGGGTGCCGCTGCGTGCCGGCGAGCACCGGCAGGTAGCCGCGCTGCAGCAACGAGCGGCGTTCCTTTTCGGAGGCCGCCGCACGCACTGCGGACGTGTCGGGGTGTCGCTCCGCCGCGGGAGATTTCACGAACCAGTAGGCCAGCACCGGCACGATGGTCAGCGACACCGCCAGGGACGCGAGCAGGGCCAGCGCGGTGGTGATGGCGAACGGCCGGAACAGCTCGCCGGCCAGGTTCCCGACGAACGCGATCGGCAGGAACACCGCAACGGTCGTCAGGGTGGACGCGGTGATGGCCCCGGCGACCTCGCGGACCGCGGACAGGATGGCGTCGCCCTTGGGCTCGCCGTAGTTCAGGTGCCGTTTGATGTTCTCGACCACCACGATCGAGTCGTCCACGACGCGCCCGATGGCGATGGTCAGCGCGCCGAGGGTGAGGATGTTCAGCGAGTAGCCCAGCGCATTGAGGCCGATGAACGTGGCCAGCAGCGACAGCGGGATGGAGATCGCGGTGATCAGCGTGGAGCGCACGGAGAGCAGGAAGACCAGGATGATCAGCACCGCGAAGCCCAGCCCCAGCAGGCCCTCGGTGGTCAGGTCCTTGATGGACGTCTCGATGAACGGGGCCTGGTCGAAGACCGTGGTGATCTGCGCGCCGTCGCCCAGTTCGGCCTCCAGCCCGGGCAGCAGCTCCCCGATGGCGTGGGAGATGGCCACCGTGTCGCCCTCCGGCGTTTTGGTGACGGCCAGGGCCAGCGTCAGCTCGCCGTTGGTCCGGGTGATCGAGGTCTGCTCGTCGTCGGCAATCTCGACGTCGGCCACCTCGCCGATGGTGGCCGGGTCGGCCGGCGCGGGGTCCGGCACCTGGCCCGGCTGGTTCGGG